>DVKU01000141.1 GCA_018715825.1 Candidatus Avacholeplasma faecigallinarum | reverse complement strand
TATTTAAATAAATAGATGTAAAGAACAAAAAAGCTTTAAACCACTTAGGTGTAAATCTATAAAAAAATGGGTGTAAAGCTTTAAAATTAATGATGTAAAACTATAAAAAAAACGATGTATAACCAAAAAATATAGTGAACCCCATAAATCTTTCTAGTATTTTCTACTAGTCCAACTTATGGGGTTCACTATATTTTATACATCGCTTTTTATAAATATTGATTTTTATTTATTATTTCTTAACTTATTAATAAATTCTTCCAATCTATCACAAGCAGTTATAATAGTTTGCATTGATACACAATAGCTTAGTCTAATATAGTCATCGGCCTCAAAACAATATCCAGGGATTATTGCTACCTTATATTCTTGGGCAAAGTGTTTACAAAATTCTAATGAAGAAATTCCTAGTTTTTTTATTGAAGGGAATATGTAAAAGGCACCTTCAGGTTTAACTACATCAAGTCCCATTTTTACAAGCCTATCATATATATAATCACGTCTTTGTTGATAAGATTTAACCATATCAGTAGGATCGTAATCTAAAGCTTTAATCATAGCATCTTGTAAAAATGTATTTAGAGCTACTATCATATATTGATGAATTTTTGCAGCCTCTATACAAAATTCCTTACTAGCAAGCATATATCCACAGCGCCATCCTGGCATTGCATATGATTTAGAGTATGACTGGCAAACTATGATTTGATCTTTTATGTCTTGATATTTTACAAATCCAGGTTTTCTTTTAGTGTATACAATTTGATTATATACATCATCACATAAAACGAAAATTGGTTTATCTTTAACGGCGTTGTATACATTTTCTAATGTTTCATCACTATAAATACAGCCAGTTGGATTATTAGGAGATGTTAATATTATGCATTTAGTTTTACTAGTTATAGCTTTATCTAATTGTTCCTTTGTAATTTGAAAATTAGATGAAGTTGTATCAATAGTAACTACTTTACCTTGTTTATATTGAATTATTTGTCTATACATTGGGTAACTAGGATTTGGAATAATTACTTCATCTCCAGGATTTAACATTGTAAAGAAGGCTGATGTCAATGCCTCAGTAGAACCATGAGTTATAATTACTTCATCAGGAGTATAATTTACATTATTAGTTTTAAGTTCAAATTCACATATTTTTTTTCTTAAATCATAAAATCCTAAGGTAGGACCATATTTTGTTTTATGATTATTTATAGCTTCAATACATGAATCAGAAATTTCTTTTGGAGTATAAAAATCTGGTTCACCTAAAGTTAATATAACATTAGCTCCAACTCCTTGGGCGTAGTCATTAAATTTTCTTATTTCTGATTGCTCAACATTTAAAATTTCCTTATTTAATTGAATTTTCATAATCTCACCTCAAAATAAACTTGTATTTATTATACCAAAAATTTTAAAGTTTTTAAATATTTATTTTCTAATATATGATAATCAGATCTAATTATAAAAAATAAATAATTATATTTATCATAAAGTTAACTGATTGTTCATATGTTGTAATGAATTGAGAGTGAGGAATTTATATGAATGATATGGCATTAGAAAATTTATCGAAGCGTATGCAAAATGATTTTTATGTAGGGGTAGTTGGAAGTGTAAGAAGTGGTAAATCAAGTTTTATTAATTCATTTTTTAGGCTAATGGTATTACCAGACATAGATGATGAATTTTTAAAGCATAAAATTTTAGATGAATTACCACAAAGTGCTGCAGGTAGGCAAATTATGACTGTGGAGCCTAAGTTTATTCCATCAGCATCTTTACAAATGAATATTAATGATACAATTATGAATTTAAGATTTGTTGATTGTGTTGGGGAAATTATACCTTCTAGTGAGGGCTATGGAAGTGACCAGGAACCAAGATTGGTTAAAACACCATGGTTTGATGAAGCAATACCTTTTAAAGAGGCAGCTATGATAGGTACTGAAAAGGTTATTTTTAATCATTCAAATTTAGGTATTTATGTTACTAGCGATGGTTCTTTTGGTGAATTTAAAAGATATGATTATGAAAATATTGAAAATAGTTTGATTCCTAAAATGAAGGACCTTAATAAGCCTTTTGTAATATTATTAAACACAAAAGATCCTACCAAAAAGGAAACCCAGGATTTAGCTAAATCATTAGAGGACAAATGGCAGGTAAGCTGTATTGCTTTAAATGTTTTAAATATGACAAAGGATGATTGTAATCTTTTATTATCTAAGGCTTTAGAGGAATTTCCTATTGCGGATTTGGAAATACTATTACCAGATTATATAAATGTAGTCGGTGATGATATTAAACTAAAGGCTGATATTAAAGCTACGATTGAAGAAATTGAAAATAAGTATAGCAAGGTCAAGGATGTAGATAATATTTGTTACAATCTTAGAAAAAGTAATTTATTCTCAAATGTAAAATTAGATCTTTTAGAAAAATCTTCAGGTAAAGCATCAATTATATTAGATTTAGATGATTCAAAGTATAAAGAAATTATCGATAATCTTTTAGGTGAGCATTGTGGTAGTAGGGCAGAATTTATAAAGTATTTATATACATCTAAAAAGGCTAATGAGGTTTATGATCAGGTTAAAGAGGCAATAGTAGAGGCTCAGCAAACTGGTTATGGAGTTTCGATACCAAGAATTGAGGACATGAAGCTTTTACCACCAACAGTAGTTAAGAAAAATGGTATGTATGGAGTAAAGCTTTCAGCTAAAGCCCCTTGTATTCATATGATAGCAGTAGATTTAGAATCTTCGTTTACACCAATTATTGGCTCTGAGGAGCAGTCTATGATGCTTATGGAAAGCTTAAATAAAGATGGTGGCGATGATAAGGATGTTTGGGATAAAGAATTTTTTGGCAAAAAGCTTAGTGATATAGTAAACGATTCAATGAAGTCTAAGATTAATAATTTACCTGATAAATCAAAAGAAAAGATCAAGGGCGTCTTAGATAAAATTATGAATTCTCAAAGAAATAATCTTATTGCCATTATATTGTAATAGTAGGCACGATAGAATTATCTATCGTGCTTATTAAATATTTTCATTTTTTTCATTACAGAAAATTGTTGCATTTTGTCATATAGATTGTTATAATTATGATAACAAAGTTATGGAGGATTATTTATGAATAAATCAGAAATCGTTGCAATAGTTGCTGATAAAGTTAATTTAACTAGAAAAGATGCTGAATTAGCTATTGATGCCTTTTTAGAATCTATTTGTGAGGGATTAGCAAGTGGAGATAAAATTGTAATATCAGGATTCGGAACTTTTGAAGTTAGAAATCGTGCTGCACGTAGCGGTAGAAACCCAAGAACTGGTGAAGAAATAGTTATTCCAGGTCAAAAATCTCCTGCGTTTAAAGCTGGAAAATTATTAAAGGATGCAGTTAAAGACTAATGAATAGAGCCTAGGCTCTATTTTTTTTAAGAAGGAAGTTGTATTATGAATGCTTTTGATAGTATATATGCTAATAATGTAAAGGCTTTGAAAGAATACTTAGAAAATGGTGATATTAATGCCAAAAATGAAAGATGTATGTCTTTACTTCATTATGCCATAGTTTTTAATAATCATGAAATTTTTGAATTGCTATTAGAAAATTATATTAATATCAATATTAAGGATGATCATGGTGATACACCGGCTCATTATTGCGTAATTAATAACAGGATGGGATTTCTAAAAACTTTAATTAGATATGAATGTGATTTAACTATTAAAAATAATGATGGTCACACTCCATTGTTTAAGGCTTGTGTTTTAGGTAGAGAAAATATGGTTGTTTTACTTCTTGAAACTCAAAAGCTTGATTTGTTTGAAACCTATTTAAAGGAAGAAACAGTTTTTATGGCTATGGTAAGAAGTAGAAATCTTGATTTACTTAATAAAATACAGATAACTGATGAATTAGTAAATAAACCTAATTACATAGGTGAAACACCACTTCATATCGCATGTAGAACTGGAGATTTAAAGATAATTAATTTTTTAATAGAGCATCATGCATTTGTAAATGCTAAAAATAAATCTGGTGAAACTCCTTTATTTTATGCTGTTACAATTCAAAATTATGACGTTATTGATATATTATTAAAAAATGGTGCTGTTTTGGATTGTAAATCAACATTTGGCGATACGATTTATAATTTGATTCCAACCTATGAGCTTTCAACCTATATTAATGAAAAATCTGAGCAATATAAAAATTATTTATATTATAATAATTATCCACTTCATTATGCTATAATTATTGAAAATCTTGAATTAGTTAAGAAGTTTTGTCTTCAAAGAAATATAGAACATAAGGATAATTTTGGATATACACCTTTACAGCTAGCTAAATTGATTAATAATGAAAAAATAATCAAAATTATTAATAATTCACTAAAATAAAAAACATTTTTTAAAGTATTGATTTTTATTAAAATCTAAGTATAATAATAATATAGGACTAAAAGAGAGGCAAAAACCTCTCTTATTTATTTGAAAAGGGGTATAATTATGGACCTAAATATTGTTAACCAAATATTAGAACCATATTTAAAGGAGCATAATCTTAAACTATATAACGTAGAATTAGTAAAGGAATTTGGCTCTTTAATTCTTCGAGTTAGTGTTGATAAGAAGGATGGCATTGATGTTGATGAATTAGCATTAGTTAATGATTATTTATCAGAACGTCTTGATGCTTATGATTCTGATATGCCTGAGTATATGCTTGAGGTTTGTTCTAAGGGGGCTGAAATGCCACTTAAAACAATTGAAGAAGTCAAAGAGCATATAGGTTCATATGTTCATATTGAGGTTTTGAATATGATTTATGAAGGTGTATTAGAAGATGTTTTAGATAATAATCTTACTGTAAGAATAAATGCTAAAGGTCGTTTTAAAACAGTAGTAATTCAATATGAAAATATAAAAAATATTCGTCTTGCCGTTAAAATTTAGGGGGTTAAAATATGATTAATAAGGAATTTTTTAAAAACGCAGAAGATGTGGCACAAGCAAAGGGAATCACTGTTGAAGATGTTTATGAACAAATAAAGAAAGGTCTTGTAAATTCATTTAAGAAAATATATGGAAATACTTCTTGTAGAGTTGTTATTAATCCAGAAAAGAATGAGATTTTGTTGTTCTCAGTACATAAGGTAGTAGAAAATTATAGTGAGGAAATAGATCCTGAACAACCTCAAGAAATGTTATTAGAGGATGCCAAAAAAATTAAGTCTAGCTATAAAGTTGGCGATATTGTAGAACAACAAATTAATATCAAGGGATTTGGTAGAACTGCTATTGGAGCTGCTAAGAGTGTTTATACCCAAGGTATTAGAACTATTGAAAGAGAAAAAGCCTATAATTATTTTAAGGATTTAGAAGATGAAATGGTTACAGGTGAAGTTTCTAATATAGGTGAAAAATATATTGTTATAGATTTAGGCTATAATGTAACATCTACATTACCATTGTCTGAATTATTGCCAAATGATCATTTTAATATTGGTGATAGTATTAGAGTTTATATTAAGAAGGTTGAACAAACAACAAAGGAGCCTAAGGTGTCTATTTCAAGAACTGATAGACAACTAGTAACAAGACTAATGGAAAACTATATTCCTGAGATAAAAAGTGGTATAATAGAAATTAAGGGAATTGCAAGAGACCCAGGTGATAGAAGTAAAATTGCTTTATACTCTAACGATCCTAAGGTTGATGCTATTGGATCTTGTGTTGGTGAAAATGGTAGTCGTATTCGTGAAATCGTTAATGCTTTAGGTGGAGAAAAGGTTGATTTATATAAATGGAGTGATCAACCAGAAGAGCTTATTGCCAATTCATTACAACCAGCATCAGTAACTAAGGTTTTAAGCGTTGATCCTAAAACTAAAACTTCAGTTGTTGTCGTACCAGATGAGCATTTATCATTAGCTATTGGAAAATCAGGTCAAAATGTAAGATTAGCAGTTCAATCTTGTGGTTGGAAAATTGATATTATGCCAACATCAGAAGCATATGAAAAAGGACTATTAATCTAATGAAAGAAAGAAAACTTGTTCTTCGTACTTGCGTATGTTCAAAAGAGGTATGCGAAAAGAAAGACTTATTTAGAATTGTAAGAACACCTGAGAAGAATGTTATTATTGATTTGAAGGGAAAGGCTAATGGTAGAGGAGCTTATTTAAAAAAGGATAAGGATATTATTTTATTAGCTCAAAAAACTAAAGTTTTAGATAAAAAATTAGAGGTTGATGTCCCTCAAAATATTTATGAGGAGCTTTTAGGTTTATTAAATGAATAAAATATTATCGAATTTAGGTCTTTGTAATAAAGCATCTGGTTTAGTTGCTGGTGAAAAATTAGTATGTGACTATTTACAAATGCATAAAGTAAAATATATATTTTTGGCATCTGATGCCTCAGATAATGCCAAGAAAAAAATCTATAATAAGGCAAATTATTATAATGTGGAGGTTTGTGAAGCTTTTTCCTCAGTTGAATTATCTCAAGCCATTGGTAAATGTGGAAGAATGGTTGTGGGAATTACAAACGAAAGCTTTTTAAAAATATTAAAGAAATAAGGTGATATTGTGGCTAAAAAAACATCAAAATCTGAAACTCGTACATCTAACATCCCTCAAAAAAATAAAAAAAATGATGCCTCTAA
>DVKU01000140.1 GCA_018715825.1 Candidatus Avacholeplasma faecigallinarum | reverse complement strand
AGCTATAACTTCTAAATTAGAAGATAATGGTTATAATGAAGGTGATTATGAAATTACTCAGCATAACGCTAATTTTTCTAATGATACTGCCAATCAAATCATGCAAATATTAAAAAATCGAGCTGATGTTGTTGTGGCTATTGCTACATCAGTAGCTCAGGCTGCGTATAATGTTATGCCAAGTGATACACCAATAGTTTTTGCAGCAGTTAGTGATCCGGTTGCTGCAGGATTAATGACAGATGTCTCATCTCCTAATGAAAATGTTACAGGTACATCTGATGAGATTCAAATTGATTTAATAATTGATAAAGCTTTAGAAATCGATCCAGATTTAAAAAAATTAGGTTTTATTTATAATCCTAATGAGGATAATTCTGTTTCTAATAAAAATAAAATTGAAGCTTATTGTCAAACTAAAAATATTGAGTTTGTTGCAAGAACAATTCAAAGTGCTGGAGAAATGAGTGAGGTTGCTAATGTGTTAGTTAGTAATGTTGATGCAGTTTTAGTTACTGATGATAATACAGTAGCTTCAGCTATGAGTGTCCTTGGAGATATTTGTGTAGAGGCTAAAAAGCCATGCTATACTGGGGCAGATTCATTAGTTAAGGATGGAGGCATGCTTTGCGTTGGCATAAATTATCAAACCCTAGGTGAGTATACTGCTGATATGGTTATAGAAATTTTAAATGGTAAGGCAATTAGTGAAATACCAGTTAAGGTTTTTAACGATAATTTAAAAATTTATTTAAATGAAGATTTCGTAAAAAATGCGGAAATCGTAATTCCTAATAGCATTTTAGAAGATGAGAATTTAGTTAAAATTACAAAATAAAAGGAGTGATGAAAATGATTCTTAATACCATCATATTAGGATTAATTTTCTCGATACTAGGTTTTGGGATATTTATTTCCTTTAAAATTTTAAATTTCACAGATTTAACGGCAGAGGCTTCATTTACCTTAGGAGCAGCTATCTCTATAATGTTATGCCAATATGATTTAGCCATATTAGGTATAATTGGTTCATTAATAGGTGGAGCCTTTGCTGGCTTTATCACTGCAATATTGCATACTAAGCTAAAAATAGATAAGGTTTTAGCTGGTATTTTAACTCTAACTGCTTTTTATACTATAAATTTATGGGTGACAAAATTAGATCCCAATATTATGTTAGAAAAATCTAATAGAACTATATTTTTTCAAAATAATGATATATTGTCCTTGTTAGTTATTTTCTTAATAGTAGTAGCTATTATAATTTTTTTAATATTTTTCTTTAAAACAAAAATGGGCTTATCAATTAGAGCCTGTGGAGATAATGAGGTAATGATTGAAACATTAAATGTTGATATCGATAAATTAAAAATATTAGGATTAATGCTATCAAATATGCTAATTGCCCTGTCAGGAGCTATATTTGCCCAATATCAACGCTATTATGATTCTAGCTTTGGTGTAGGTATGATGGTTGTTGGTGTTGCAACAATAATTATAGGTGAAGCATTAATTAGGTACCGTCATAACCTTAAAATAATGCTTGTTGCTATAGCAATTGGAAGCATAATTTATAGATTTATTTATTTAGGTGTTTTACATATAGCTGGTGAACCAACCGCTATGAAATTAATAAGTGCTTTAGCTATCATAGCTTGCATTTGTCTTTCGAAGGTAAAAATCAAAAGAAAGGGTGGTAAAAAAGTATGCTTGAAATAAAAAATTTGAAAGTAGTATTTTATAAAGATGAACCACTTGAAAAGGTAGTTTTAAATGAATTAGATTTGACTGTCGAAGACCATGATTTTATATGTATTTTAGGTTCTAATGGGGCTGGTAAATCAACTTTGTATAATTCTATCATAGGTTCTGTAAAATATGAGGGAAGTATATTACTAGATGGTAAAAATCTTAATAATGAAAAAAAATATAAGCGTATGAAGGAAATTGGAATTGTTTATCAGGATCCCTTAAAGGGGACAGCACCCAATTTAACTGTTTATGAAAATATGCTTCTTGCCTCTAAAGCCAAAACGTTTTTGAAAAAAGGTTTTAAAAAAGCATTTGAACAAAAAACAATTAATGATTTAAAAAAATTTAATTTAAATTTAGAAAATAATCTAAAATCACAATGCAAGGATTTAAGTGGAGGAATGCGACAGGCTTTAACCTTATATATGGCTACTATGAGCAATCCTAAGCTTTTATTATTAGATGAGCATACAGCCGCTTTAGATCCCAAGGCTCAAGAGGAGATTATGAATATAACAAATGATATAGTAAATAATAAAAAAATTACTACATTAATGATAACTCATAATTTAAAAACAGCTTTAAATTATGGTAATAGATTAATTATCTTAAATCAAGGTAAAATTGTATTGGATATTGCTGGTGAGAAAAAACAACAAATGACAGAAGAAAAGCTTTTGCAATTATATTCAGAGCATTTTTCTGATGAGATGTTATTGTCATAAAATTATAACTAACTAAAATAAATTAATGGTATGTGTGATATAATAAGTACTGAGGGTGAATTATGAGAAAATTTATACCAATTTTAGGGCTTGTACTAACTATATTATGGATGCTGTTAATTTTTTATTTTTCTTCTAAAACCTCTAATGAGGTTGATGCTGAAAAAATTGGTTTATTAAGGTTTGTAGTAAATATCTTTCATGGGGATAAGTTTAATACCTATTCTGAATTAAAAAAACAACAAATTTTAAATGATTATTCTTTTTACTTGAGTAAAACAGCTCATTTTATAGAATATGGGATATTATGTTTTTTTTGCTATTTAATGCTTATTCATTTGAAAAAATACAGAATTAATTATATAATTAGCCTAGTTATATGCATATTTTATGCCATCAGTGATGAATATCATCAAACTTTTTCTAGTGGTAGAACACCTAGAGTTGAAGATGTTATTATTGATTCGATTGGTGCATTAACTATGTTAGTTATAATAGAACTTATAATGACAATTGTTTTTATTGTTAAGGTGGGAAAAAAACATGATTGATACACATTCACATTTGTTTGAAGACGAATTTAGTGATGATTTAGACCAATGTATTTCAAGATGTAAATCTCAAGGTGTAAATAAAATAGTTTTAGTGGGATTTTCCGAATCGACAAATAATAAAGCCATGGAGTTAAGCCGAAAATATAATATATTTTATCCAACTGCGGGAATGCATCCATGTGAGGCTGATGATGGTTGGCAAAAAAAGGTTATGATTTTGCAAGATTTTTTAAAAGCAAATAAGGTTTATGCTATTGGTGAATGTGGACTTGATTATCATTATGGTAAGGATAATATTGAAAATCAAAAAAAGTTGTTTAAAGCACAAATTGAATTAGCTATTTTATATGATTTACCATTAATAGTTCATATGCGAGATGCTACAATGGATACCTATGAAATATTAAGTAAATATAAAGGTATGCTTAGAGGTGTAATGCATTGCTATAGTGGTTCATTAGAAATGGCTAATGAATTTATTAAATTGGGTTTTTATATTTCTTTAGGAGGACCTGTTACCTTTAAAAATGCTAAAGAAAGTAAAAGAGTTGCTACAAATATTCCTATTGATAGGCTGTTAGTTGAAACTGATTGTCCTTATCTAGCTCCAGGAATATATCGTGGAAAAAGAAATGAGTCTAGTTATGTTGTGTATGTAGCTTCGGAAATAGCTAAATTAAGAGAGATGTCATATGAGGATGTTGAAAAAATCACTTCTTTAAATAGTGAAAAATTATTTGGAATATAGGTGGGAAAATGAAAAAAAAATTAATTACTTTTCTATTGTTTTTTGTAGTAGTAATTTCTTTAACCTCATGTACGCAAGGAATTATTACTAAAATTAGTGATGAGGTAGAGTATACTAAAATTGAAAATGATATCACAAGTGTTTATGAACGTGTTTCTAAGGGCTGTGTTGGCTTAGCTGTTTCTAATAAAAGTGTTTCTGCAACTGGTTCTGGGGTGATTTATAAATACGATGAAGATAAATCATTGTATTATGTTGTTACTAATGCTCACGTTGTTGAGGATATGACTAATATAGCAGTTTATTTTGGAAATTCAAAGTATGTTTCTGCTAAATGTATAGGCTATGATACTAAAAACGATATTGCTGTAGTAACATTTAATCTTGATCTTTTAACTAGTTCATTAAAGGATGAAATTTATGTAAATGATTTCTTTAATTATGATGATAATGATTTAGTTTCTGTGGGTCAAAGTGTTTTAGCAATTGGATGCCCTTTAGGATTAGATAATTTTAATATTTTAACGACTGGTGTAGTGTCATCTGTTTCTAAGCTATCAATCTCAACTGATGCGGCTATTAACCCTGGTAACTCAGGTGGAGGTCTATTTAATTTAGAGGGTAGATTGATTGGTATTAATGGCTCTAAGGAGATTTGGACTTATTCTCAAAGTGAATCTGGCTATGAGGAGCAAATTCCAGTAGAAGGTCGTGGCTTTGCGATTGCCCTAGATTTAGTAAAAACCTGTATTGAGGATATTGAAAAGAGTAATTCTGCAATAGAGCGTCCTTTATTAGGTGTTAGTGTGGCTACTGTTAATACCGTATTAAATCCAGATAATGAGTATTCAAAATATTTACCAGTTTCTGATGATTGTGTTTATTTTGTAATTGCTTCATTTTCTAGTCTTGATTCTGCCGCTAAAAAATGTGGTGTAAATTTATATGATGTCATTTTAGAAATTAATGGTAATAAGGTTACTACTATGGATGATATTTCCTATGCATTAAATACAATTACTCTAGACGATTCCTTACAGCTAAAGGTTTATCGTTTAATAAATAATGAGCCTACCACAACAACCTTAACTATAACATTTAAATAAAGTATGAAAAAAGCCTTAGCATTTTTAAGGCTTTTTTCATACTTTATATTAGGGGTGATAGTATGGCAAACACATGTGGAATAAATACAAATACTAATACAGATTGTTGTAAGAAAAATACCTGTGGTGGTGGATTTGCATTTATATTGGTTTTATTTATACTAATAATTCTTGTCGGTGCAGCATGGGTTAATTAATTTGGTTTAAAATTATATGCCTAGAGAATAATTCTTTAGGTTTTTTTTGCTTAGCTAATGGATAAAGTATTTATGGTATTTACAAAAAGCTTTTTAGCTAGGCTTTTATATTGATAATCTAATAATAAGGCATTGTTTATATCTCCACACCAGGTTATTACTAAATTGGAATCGTTAAATCCTACCATATAGGAATCATAGTCTGTAGAACCGCTTTTGCCATAGCATTTAGTTTTTAAATCTTTATTTAAGTTTTTGCAGGTTGCATGATCTATATTTATATCAAACGGTGCATATAATAATTTTTTTACCTCTTCACATATTTCTGCTTTTAAAAGTCGGGCTTTACTAGGTGTTATTTTATATGTTTTGGTATTTAAAGAGATTTCTTTTATAAAGGTTGGATTTACATAGTAGCCTTTTTGGAAAAACTGATAATATATACTGGCAAGTTTTTCTAATGACATACCAATGCTACCGAGGGCTAATGATGGATAAGGCTTAGCTTCAATATTATATTTTTTTAAGTGATTT
>DVKU01000139.1 GCA_018715825.1 Candidatus Avacholeplasma faecigallinarum | reverse complement strand
AATATCGCATTAATGAGCACGCATATGTTCCTGGGAAAAAGCAACATAAATTACTTAACCAATTAGGGAACATAGATAATGGCATATATGCCCCTATTAAAAAACCTGCCGCAGCTGAGAAGATTGCAATTATACTAGCAAGTGTAGACTCCCTATTAATGAATGAACAAATAAATATTGTAAATAATGTTGACCCCATTGTTGTAAAACACAACACTGCTATCATGGTTATAAAATCTACAAAGGTAATACTAAATTCCTTCATAAAGGCTAAATATAATAAACAAATTAATAAAACTATAAAGCATATTAATAATGTAACCAAAAAATTAAAAACGAAATAGCTAGCAATTAAATAATTTCGATGAATTGGCGATGAAGCAAAATCACGATTTACCCCGTTTTCCTTATCATTTATGATAATATTATTGGTTTGAATGGAAATAGTAATAGTACTTAAAGCAATAATACCACTTAACATCCAGGAATCAACAATAATATTAATATGCTTTAGGATTTCATCATTTGGAGTTATTCCTAGTTCATAAAGTGTATTTTTAACTGTCTGTAATTCTAATCCTCTTAAAAAACAAACATACACAGCTAATATAATAAGGGGAACCATTAATGTGTAAAATACTCGAATTTTATTTTTAAAGAAAACTAAGAAATGCCTTTTTGTTAACTGATAAAATATATCCCATTTCCTAATTGTATTACTATTTTTTTTCATTTTCTTCACCTATAACTATATTTTTACCAGTAACATTTAAAAACACATCATCCATATTTCCCTTTAGAACTTCAAAATCTAATATATATTCATCAAATTGCTTAAGTAAATCCTTAGCCTTTGAACTATCTTCAATCTTAATTTTATAGCCTAAAATATCATCATTATAGCTATATGATAATTTTAAAGAATTCATCTTTTCTTCAAAATCATTATTTTTGGGCATATAGCTTATTATATAGTCACTGCTATATTTATTTTTTAGTTCTACTGGTGTACCTCTAGTTATAATTTTACCCTTATCCATTATAACAACATCTGTTGCTTTTTCAGCTTCTTCTAGATAATGTGTCGTTAAAAAAACTGTCATATTAGTTTCATATCTAATCTTATCAATTAATGACCATACAACCAATCTAGTTTTAGGGTCTAACCCGGTTGTTGGTTCATCTAAAATCAATAACTTAGGAGCATGTACCATAGCTCTTGCAATATCAACTCTTCTTTTTTGACCTCCACTAAGAGTTTTAACTGTTCTATTTAAAATTGGTTCAAGATCCAAAAGTCTAATAATCGCATCAATGTTTTTTTTCTTTTGCTCTTTTGGTAATGAATAAAAGGACGTTCTTATATCTAGATTTTCCTTAACTGTTAATTCTTGGTCTAAAACGCTATTTTGAAAAACAATGCCTATTTCATTTTTTATTTCAAAGGCATTTGTATCTAAATCATAACCATTTACAATGACACGACCAGAATTTTTTTGTAATATTGAACAAATAATGTTAATTGTAGTAGACTTTCCAGCTCCATTAATACCTAAAAAGGCAAATAATGAGCCCTTTAAAACCTTAAATGAAATATCATTAACAGCTTTTACAGAGCCATAGGTTTTCACAAGATTTTCGATTTCTAAAGCATAATTATTCATAATATCTCCAAGTTAATTAGTATTTCTTTTTACTTTACCCCAGCTAGGTTTTGATAATGATCCTATGCATAAAGTTGTAGCATAAAGTATTAAAAACACAGGGAATAAAAATACTGCTGATAATAATTCTCTACGATTTTTAGCACCTATCTTCTTATAATCTACAATTGCTAAAATTAAGCCTTGTAGAATTCCAAAGAAAACAAATAAAGCAACTATTATAGAAGCACCAATTATTATTGTATTCCACAAAATTGTATAATAATAGCTACTATCATACATTGAAAGAGGAATCATATCATAAGCTGCATATCCTAAAAAGATAAAATTATAAATATAAAATAATGGTATCCAAGTACATAAAATAATAGTTAAAAAATTAAAAATATAGGTCAAAAACATTTCTATATAAGATATTCTACCTGTTACAAAGAATTTTTTTAGCATGGTCATTAGCTTTGTCTTTAAAAGCTTCATTCCACCACTACCAATTCTTTTATTTCTATTTAAAGTATCCTTAAATGATGATGGCATATCCTCATAAACTACTGCATCCTCTACAAAGTGACCCTTATAGCCTTCTAGCATACGATTAAAATTAAATTCAGCATCATCAGAAATAGAAACAGCATCATAGCCACCACATTTTTTTAACATTCTTTGGCTCATCATAGCACCACTACCATTAACATGAGCAGCAATACCTAAACGTTCACGTACTCTACTTCCATAGCGAGAATCGAATGTATAAAACAATGTACAAGCTTTAGTATAGAAATTCTGAGTAGCATTTAAAGCACCCTCATATGGTCTAGCAAAATCAACACCTGACTGATAAGCATCATTCATCAATGATGAAAATTCTTTATTAATGTGATTATCAGCATCTAGATGAATTATAATATCATAAGGATTATCTAAATTAATTAAATAATTTATACCATATTTTAATGGATACAAAGCCATATGATGGGTTGGATCTGGATCATTGTGTATAAGCACCTTTGCCCCAGCTTCCTTTGCTAATAAAGCAGTTTTATCAGTACAGTTATCGGCAACAACATATACATCAAATAATTCTTTAGGATAATCTTGATTTTCAAGGCAATCCTTAACAGTTTGATAAATTACATCCTCTTCATTATGGGCAGGAATTATATAAGCTATTCTTCCCTTATTTTCACTTTTAGGAAATTTTTTCTTTTTAACCCAAGAAAATAAAACATATAATAATTGTACCAAAACAGGAATAGCAATAATAATCAAAACTACATAATTTATTATTGACAATACTCTATATAAAATTTCATACCACATAATTAAAACTCCTTTAATCTCTTACTTCCATAAACGTATTATATCATAACATTTTTTATAAATACACAAATTTTATATTTGTTAATCATTTTTTTTAAAAAAACTAAGATTTTATTTATTTCCAAAAAAAAACCAAACAATTTGTATTGCTTGGTTTCCTATTTAGCCCTTTAATCCCATTTCCTGACGTTGCATATTTTCAATGACAATGTCATGGATTTCACCTAAGGTTGAACAGTATTTTAACACTTCCCAAGGTGTATTAGTGTGAAAATGAATTTTTATTAAATCCTCATCTCCAACAGCCAAAAGGCAGTCACCTTTT
>DVKU01000138.1 GCA_018715825.1 Candidatus Avacholeplasma faecigallinarum | reverse complement strand
TTTAGATTTTGATGTAAATCTTTCCATTTTATAATCTGTATTTTGATTTAGCAACAGATTACTATCTACACTTTTTATCTCAACGTTATCACCTATAAATTTTCCCATTCCTATTTCAGCAAATGAATTTTTCGAATTTGCCAAAATGACTATTTTAAAATATAGATAATCGCCATAATTTAAATTGTAATCACTATAGCAATTAGGACTATAGTTAAAGTCAATTACTCTTTTATTAGTAAAACCAGCCAATTTATACTCATTATTGTTAACTCCTATATAAAGCAGGGTTTGATCTCCACCACGGATTGCCACTCTATATTTCGCCGTTTGATTAATAAATATTTTTCCCTCAATTGTAGTGCAACTATATTGTTCTAAATTATTTATTAATGATGTTTTAATATATTGTGAACTTACATTAATGGCGTTTTTAAAATTTAATGCTTCACAAACAGCAACACTACTATACTTAGTTTCACTATCAAACTGATAAGTGGTTTTTAATAATTCCTTATTTTTTTGAACAAATTCTAATTGTAATACAACCTCAATAGGCTCATCTATTACATTTGATTTTAGTTCAATAGTTAAATATAGCTTTTCTGATGTGTTAGAATCATTAGGATTATATTCATAAACATAATCATTTACCTTTTTTAAAGTTGTATTTGTTAATGATTGAAAACTTTTAATTGTGAAGCTAAAATCAGACGGTAAAATCAGATCCTTAGAAAAATCAATTCGCAAAGTTTTACCGTTTTCAATCTCATACGGACGTAAAGTTTCATCAAATATCATTTTTCCATCATATATATGACCACGAGCGGTTTGATAAGTAGTAGCAACGGGAATATATATTGGATAATTTTTTTCCTTAATTTCTCTTTTGGCATCCTCACCTAGCGTTAAATGTAATATATTCTCAAAATAATACGTTAAGTCATATTGACTACTATTTGAAAAAGATTTATACCAAGTATCTAAACCAGCCCCATTTGCGGCTGCGGCAATAAAAATATCAGCTCCAAATGAATGCAGTAAATCAGCATAGGATGATAAAGTATAGTTGGCATTAGTAATTGAAAGTGTTTCTCTTAGGCTCCTACTTGGGTCTGTAAACCTATTCCATCCACTTAGCTTACTATCATCATTAACATCTCTATTAGCTGAAATATTAGTATATAAAGCATATGAAATTAAAGATGTCGCATTATTTGAAACCTCTGTGTTATTTGGTAAGCCATAAGCTTGAAAATGGTGATTATACTCATGAATATTTCCCCAAGAACCCTCTTTCATAAAGTTATCATAATCTAAGGAGGCACTAAACCAGGACAATGGACAATTGACCCAATTTAAGCCTTGAAATGCAACAGCTGCCCCTGCAGCAACAAATGGATCGTATAAAAAGCTTATACTTGCATTTAAAGATGAATTTGATGGAACACTTCTACTCGTTTTAGAAATTTTCATCCACATTTCTGAAACTTGGTAGCAATCATCAAAGCTTAGTTGATCGCCATTTACTTTTGTTGCAAACTTTTTGGGTCCATTATGTCTTACACAATTATCTATTACTGCCAATTCAAAAAATGGAGCACTACTTTTGGAGGTTCTTTCAAAATCCTTTTCACTTGTAAGCCCGTGAATATAATGATGATATTCAACAGCACCACTTATAGTAATGGTAATTTCTTTATTAACATTTTTTAGTGAATCAATGTAAATTGGTCCACCTAAAAAAGATCCAACATAGGAAGTAGTAGCTTTTACAGCCATAGTATTACACAATAGTGGCATTCTAACAAAATCTCTAGCTGACCATATATTATTTTCAGTAGTATTTCTTTGTTGTTTTTGTCCAATAACTATATTAAAACTACCACCTAATAATTCTAAATCTTCATCGCTAATAGCAATACTAATAACCTCTCCAGGAGCCGCATAAAGTCCTGTAATATAGGTCCCAACCATATTTGGAATTATTTTTATTCTCTTAATGACTGCCTTTTCTTCATCACTTACATTGCCAGCATAATTACCATCGGAGGCCGTATGCTTATATAGTTTTCGATTTACACTTTGTCCATTTAGATAAAGATTACCATCCTTATCCATACTATCATAAGTTGTACTACTTGCTCTTAAGTAATTTGTCTCTTTAATTATAGCTTCCTTTTCCTCTACACTAGCACCAGTTAAAACCTGATTGTAAGTTGGGTATCTTTCAAGACCTTCATCAAGATATTCATCACTTATATTTCTATTAGTATACCCTAACACTTCCATTGAATATAATACTTCGCTTGTATTTACATAATTTTGATTTACATACTTAATGTCTTCTTCATTAGTTTCATTTTCAGAGTTTTCTAAGTCATCATCATTAGACTCATTTAAATTTTTGCCACTGCATCCAGTTACAAAATATAAACCTATAAAAACAAAAATAATTAATAACAATTTTTTACTCATTACTTACTTCCCTTCCTATTTCAATCATTGGATCACCCCATAATCCGTGATCATAACCATTACTACCTAAGTCATCTATTACTAGCATAAGATAATTTACTTTTTCCTTGATATTCAAATCTATATAACCACTTGGATTAGATTTATCTATTAAATTTGACTCATAAACAATTTCATCATCTATAATTACTGTAAACTTCATACTAGCTTGACTATACCCTCTTGCTGATAGTCCTATTCCAAAATATGTTTTAAAGCTTTTTATATATTTATTTATATCAAATCTTAATACTGAATAAGCGTGGGCAAAAAAACCACTCTTAAATTCAGTTTCAATACCATCGACTTTTAAAGATAGAAAATTTCCATTAGCATCTTCATTAACATAATAATTTTCACCATAACCAACCTGGTAATATGTTGGTTCAATTGTTGTTAACAATGCCTTTTCGTAGTATATAATTGAATTTTCTGGCTTCGGTGTTTCCTCTGGCATAACAATATTATTATCTTCATTATTTTCATTATCTTCTAAATTTTTTGTTTGATTACAGGCCGATATAATAAAAACAAAACAAATAATAAAAAATAGATTAACAAAAATTTTAAATTTATTCATAATTCCTCCATATAATGTCTTATCCTCAATCAGTATATCCTACAAATTAAAATAAGGCAAATGTATTTTATTGAAAATGTTTTACATAAAAAAAACACCTAAATAATGGGCTATTTAAGTGCTATTTTTTCCATAAAATGGAAATTAAATTAAAAACAAAAAGAATATATAAGTTAATCCATAATAAACAACAACAGCTATAATGTCATTTAAAGTTGTAATAAATGGACCAGATGCTACTGCTGGATCTATATGAACCTTTGTTAATATGATTGGAAACACAGTTCCAACAAAGCTACTAAATGTTATAGACAATAATAAGCTTAATGATATGATATATGATACTTTAAAGGTATCTGTCCACACAAAGCCATTACCTGCTATAATCTCTTGGTGGGAAATAAATAGATAACAAAGAACAAATATAAAGCCAATAATGGCAATAACTAAACCATTTAAGATTCCCAACCTTACCTCTTTAAATATTATTTTCTTAATCATCTTATCATCAGATAAATTTCTTATTGTTACGGCTAAAGACTGCGTACCTACATTACCTGCCATATCTAAAACCATGGATTGGAAAAAAACTATAACTGGCAATGCCGCAATAACAACCTCAAAACGAGAAATAACTGTTGATACTATAACACCAAAAAATAGTAAAATAACTAACCAAGGAATTCTTTTTTTCATAGATGAAAATAAAGATCCTTCTAAATCATCACTTTCACTTACACCACCAAGCTTAGCATAGTCGTCTTCTAAATCCTCCTCAACCAATTCTATTAGACTATCAACTAATATAACACCTAATAATTGGTTAGAATGATTTATAACTGGCATACTATCCTCTGAATAGTTTTTTAATCTATTTAAGCAATCATCTATTTTCTCATCATCGTAAACAAATGGACATGAGGTCATACAAATATCATCTAGCTGATCATCCTTACGGGCAATAATCAAATCTTTTAAACGTATGTAACCATATAAATTATTTTCATCATCTACAACAAATAATATTGATATATTATCATGAATTCCTGCATTATTAACTAATTCTTGCATGGCCTGCTTAATTGAATAATTTTTGTTTATTGTTATAAAATTATTAGACATATAACTTCCGATTAATTCATCATCATAACTATCTAATTTTTCAAGGCTAAATTTACTGATAGCTTGCATACTAGCTAAAATTTTGTCTTTATAGTCATCATCTAGTTCATCTAATATTCTAAGGGCATCATTACTATCCATTTTTTCTAAAACTCGAGCTCCCTTTTCAATAGATAATTCCATTATATAATCTTTAGGATTTGGATAAAATGTAAATACCTCGGCAACCTTAGAAAGACCTAGAATAGAATAAGCCTCTAGTCTTTTTGATTTAGGCAAATTTGTCAATGCCATAGCAATATCGCAATCATGATAATCATTAAGTAGCTCTTTTTTAGTTTGGTTATCCTTTTTAGATAACAAAACATTTAAAAT
>DVKU01000137.1 GCA_018715825.1 Candidatus Avacholeplasma faecigallinarum | reverse complement strand
GACTTTCAGTGCTCTTATTTATATACCACCTATTTTGGTACGTATCGACCACCCACCGATATTGGTATGAGGTAACCACCTATTTTGGTGTTGCTATTTTCCCCCACACCCCCTTATTTTGGTGTAGTGCCAAAGGAAAAGCCTAACTTTTCCTTTTACGCAAAAATACTATAACAAAATATGGTATCATTACAATATAATACAAAATAAAAATTATTTTAAAAATAATATCTATTATTGCAAATGCATCATCTATATATAAATTATTTATATAATCTGTTACTCCTAAACAAATAAAATATATCACACATATAAGCATAATTATAGTTGAAACAAATACAAATCTATTTTTAAAAAAATTCTTAATTACTTTAATATCTTCTAAGTACATTTCACTATCTTCAACAATATAAATTGCAATAAATATACCAGATAAAACAAATATTGCAAAAAATAATAAGAATACATTTAATAAAACAGCGATGTCGCTTTCCACACTTATATCTATAGGCTCTCCTAAAAGTGGTCCTAAGATAATAGAAACGGAACATAAACTAACAGCACTTATTAAAAACGAAATTAGAAAAGTACTCAAAGAAATTAACAGTATTTTTTTCATAAACTACCTCCACAAATACGTTTCCATTATAGAGGTATTATTTTGGACATATCAATAGACAAGTGTGTCCAATTCCCTATTTTCATGTCCATTTATGAAATTTATATGTAATTTTTAGAAATATTCAGTACCAGTAACTTCTGCTTTCCATGGATCTCCACCATTTTTATATCTTACTCTAGCACACCAATATTTTGGTCCATCATAGTCTACAGAGCACTCAAGGCTTTTACCCATATTTAAGTCATTTGTAGAATTATAGCCCTCAAAAGTCATTTGTTCAACATCTTCAGTATATGTCTCAGAACTATATATTACTACAACTGTATATAATGTTGTTGGTCCAAGGGCAAATCTATTTGTTGCGACTGCTTTAACTTTATTATCTTCAAAATACATTGTTAAAGATACTTGAATAAATATTCCTCTTTCATCACTATCATCAACATTT
Organism: Candidatus Avacholeplasma faecigallinarum; assembly: GCA_018715825.1. Lineage (GTDB taxonomy): Bacteria > Bacillota_I > Bacilli_A > Acholeplasmatales > Anaeroplasmataceae > Anaeroplasma > Anaeroplasma faecigallinarum. The sequence continues at coordinate 8,534 of DVKU01000137.1, read as the reverse complement.
AATGTTGCAAATTCTGGTTCAACAACCTCTTTAGCTTTAGCACTAAAAGGTAGTACAAATAATACTACTAAGCCTAAAAATATTAATAATTTTTTCATTATTTTTTCTCCCTTTTACTATCTACATGTTGTAATGTTATATGAATAACAACTGGAAGTAAACAAATAATAACCAAACATCCTAAGTAAATCATAAATTCAGTAAAACAAAAAGAATAACTATTAACTCTTGAGATATATTTTTTAGCTGGCAAAGTATTTAGTAAGCCAATAAAATATGTCAATAGTATTCCTAATACTAAGGCTGATAAACAAGCCAATACTGTTAATTTCCATCTTCTATAGAATAAATCTAACTTTACAGGTACAGTTGGGGTTTCTAAGTTAAGAACTTTTTCATCAGAAGTTTCAGCTAAAATAATACCAGTAGTTATATCTACATCGATGCCATCATAGAAATATTTAACTGGTAAATTTAATTTTGTTGATAAGTATTCTCTTTGAGCAATACTTGGTGATGAACTTCCTTTTTCCCATCTATAGATAGTTTTAGAACTTACTTCTACTAATTCGGCAAATTCTTTTTGAGATTTGTTAGATTTTTTACGAGTTGCACATAATTTTTCTTGAAACATTTTCATATTTTGATACCTTACCCTACTTTTTTCATAAACAAAGTAATTATATCAAAATTTTATCGATATTGCAATCTATTAACTTTATTACAAATTTCGACATTTTTCTTTTGCTTTTTCTTGTGAAAAAACCAAAAATCTCAAAGATATTTATTTTTTTCCAATATTATTCGATAAATTTATACTACTTTTGACATAGTTTGTCAATTTTTTTATTTAAAATTTTTTAAAAAAAATTCGACACGAATTTACATCGTGTCGTTAATAGTTAAATCTAAAATTACTTCTCTTGCGATTAATAGGCCAGCTACAGAAGGTACAAAGGCAACTGAAGCTATAAAATCAGGTGACTTTATTGGTTCCTCAGTTGAAAATAAAACCTTTACATCCTTGATTCCTCTTTTTTTAAGTTCATAGCGCATTACTCTTGCTAATGGACAAACTGTTGTTTTTGAAATATCCTTAATTTGAAATAATAAAGGATTTAATTTATTGCCTGTGCCCATTGAACTTATAATTTTTATATTTTGATTTTTAGCTGTTTGGATTATATTTATTTTAGCTGTTACATTGTCTACACAATCTATTACATAATCAAATTGTGAAAAGTCAATTTTTTTAATTGACTCTTCATTAACAAATAAATCAAGGGCTTCAACTATACAATCTTTGTTTATATCTAGTATTCTTTCTTTCATTACATCCACTTTTTTTCTACCAAGTGTTGAGTGTAATGCAATTATTTGACGATTCAGATTTGATTCATTGATTATATCAAAATCTACTATGGTAATATATTTTACACAGCTTCTAGCTAATGCTTCAACAACAAAACCACCAACACCGCCGATTCCAAAAACACAAACATGGCTTTGATTTAATTTTTTTAATCCTTGTGAGGTTAGTAATGGTATCATCCTTTGCTGCATATTAATCCTCAAATAATTCGCTAGACATATATTTTTCACAGCCATCTGGAAATATGGCTACAATATTTTTATTTGGCATTTTTTGCATTATTTTTAAAGCTCCTACATAACAAGCCCCAGAGGAAATTCCAACTGAAACACCATATTTTTTAATAACCTCTTTAGCACCGTTTATAGCTTCCTCATCACTTATTGTAATAACCTCATCTACTAAATCCATATCTAAAATGCTAGGCTTAAAACCTGCACCAATACCTTGAATTTTATGGATTCCTTTTTTGTTTTCTGTTAAAAATGGTGATGATTTTGGTTCGATTCCAACTGTATATATTTGTTTTTTCATCTTTAGATATTTTGATACACCTGTTATCGTTCCACCAGTACCAATTCCACATACAATAACATCTACATCTTTTAAATCATTATATATTTCTACAGCAGTGGTTTTAAAATGAGCACTGACATTAGCTTTGTTGTCAAATTGGGAAGGTATAAAGGAATTTTCAATTTCTAAGGCCATGTCTTTAGCCATATCAATACTTCCTTTCATTCCAAATTCACTTGGAGTTAAAATAACAGTTCCACCTAAAGCTTCCATAAGCTTTATTCTTTCCTTACTCATATTATTAGGCATACAAATAATAGCTTTATAGCCTCTTTGAACTGCAATTGCACATAAGCCTATACCTGTATTTCCACTAGTTGGCTCTATGATGGTTCCTCCTGGTTTAAGTAGGCCTTCCTTTTCAGCTTGAAGAATCATTTCTAAGGCAACTCTATCTTTAATAGAACCTGTTGGATTTTTGCCTTCAATTTTAGCATACAAATGCTGTTGTAGTTGTAATAATGGCGTATTTCCAATTGCCTCATACATTTTTTTTATAAGCATTATATCACCTTTCTTTTTTATTGTTTTCATTATAGCACCTTTTTCATTATAAACTATATATATTTAAAAAAATACTGTATAATATTAACAAATAGATAATTTTGAGGAGATATAATGAAGATTGTAGGTATAATAGTAGAGTATAACCCTCTACATAATGGTCATGTTTTTCATGTTAATCAAATAAAAAAGCTAGCAAATCCAGATCTAATTATTGCCATAATGTCATCAAGCTTTACAATGCGTGGTGATTTATCATTATTTAATAAATTTGAAAAAACTAAACAAGCCTTACAAAATAGTGTAGATATTGTCGTCGAGCTTCCTTTAGCTCTATGTTGCAATAAGGCCGATATTTTTGCCCTTAATGCCTGCAAAATATTAAATTTATTAAAAGTTGATGAAATTTGGATTGGCAGTGAAAATAATGACGAAAATATTTTTAAAATGGCATATAATTCTTTTTATGATAAGGATAAATATATAAAGGAACAAATGGCTAAAGGGCGTTCATATAAGGAAATAACTGATGAAATATTTCCTCTTAAAAGTAATGATTTATTGGGTTATTGTTATTATAAGGCAATTGTAGAGAATAATTTAAATATTTCACTTCATACCTTACAAAGATGTAGTTCAAACTATTTAGATAAACTTCCTACTGATGATAAAATTGCCTCAGCTTTAGCGATTAGAAATAATCTTAATTTATTAGATAAATATACTCCTTCTTATGTTAGTAATGATAAAGATAAAATTTATGATGAAGAAAAACTTTTTATATATTTAAAATATAAAATCATTACTACTAGCAATAATGAGCTTAAACAAATTTATTTTGTAGATGAGGGTATAGAATATAAATTAAAAAGCATTATAAGTTTTAATTCTTATGAGGAGTTTATCAACTACCTAGCAACTAAAAGGTATACTAAAACGAGAATTAAATGAATGCTTTTATATATTTTGTTAAATATTAAAAAAGAACAAATGAATGAAATAATCAATTCTGATATAGCTTTTTTAAGAGTTTTAGGTTTTAACGATAAAGGAAAAACATATATTAATAAAATTAAAAAGAATGTCACTATCTATACAAATATAAAAGACAGCATAAATCAAATTCTTGATATTGAACTAAAGGTATCACGTCTATTAGATATAGTTTATAATGATAATCTTATCAATAAAGAACAAAAAGGTCCTATAATTAAAAATAATAAGATGGCGTAAACAAGCCATCTTATTTTCATTTTAGATTTTTCTTTTAATTTTTAATTTTAAAATATGGTAAAAAGATCTTCTTAATTTTTTTAAGATACTCTTAAAAAACTTTTTTTCATCCTTTGTCAAGAGTTTAAAGCGTAATCTAACACCTTTGATAAAACGAATTGGGTGCCTTTTAAAATCAAAAACAGTTGTATTTGGAGAAACCTCAATTATTGTAAATAAAATATCAACAAATTTCTTTCTATCTAAATCGGTAGTATCCTCGTAAAAATGTCTAATAGCTCTATCAAACCACCTAGATTGAGGTGTATTGCGTTTAATATATTTAAATCTTCCATCTTTAGTTAGCGTCCAATTAAAGGCGTCATGCTTAAAAATACTAAATCCCTTAGCATTAACAAAATTAAAACTATCAGTATGATACATTAAAACCGCAATAATAGCTTCTTGAGTAGTTAGTGTCACTAACTTATTTTCAATTTGTAAATATTCTTCATTTCCAAAAATATTATTAGAAAAGCCTGGACCATCAAAATTAAAAACCTTAATGATGTTATTATTGATTAAATTTTTACTATACATAGCTGAGTATAAAGCTAAATTACCACCCTTAGAATGGCCTCCTATGTACATTTTCTTTTTATATATATCATATATCTTATTTATATATATAACAGAATCTCTTTGAGAAGGAATTTCCTTAAGATATGACATATTAAAGTTTTCCTTCCAACCTAAAATTGTTACATCTGTACCTCTAAAGGCAACAAAAATAAAGTCATCAAATATAAAAGTAATTGCAAAAAATTGCTCTATATTTTCATAGCATAGCTGATTTCTAATGTAATTAATCTTTACATATCTATATCTATTACAATGAGATAATAGTTTTAGTAATTTTAAGTTTTTATTCTCACAAACTGTATTGTCACATAGGATTTGAAAATTTTCATTTTTTATAATTGAGTAAAGATAAATTTCTTTATCTTCTTTAACAATCTTTTCAAAATTAAGATATGCAAGCTGACATAACAATAAGGCATCAACTTCATCAAATGGGCGATCATTAAAATTTTCATTTCCAAAATTTCTTACAAAATATAATAAATTTTTCATAATAATCACCCCTTTGTACTATTATAATATATTTTATTTAAAAAAAATATATGATATCTAACTAATAATAACAAAATACTATTATAAATTTTATTATTATAATTTGTTTTAATTTAAAATTAAATAAAAAGAAAACGGAATGACTAAATACTAATCATTCCACTTTTAGCTAATAATATAATTGCCTGAGTCCTAGAAGATACTCCAAGCTTTCCAATCACATTAGAAATGTGATTTCTAACCGTTTTTTCACTTATTTTTAATTTATTTGCGATTGTTTTGGTAGTTTCATTAGAAATTAAAAGCTTAAAAATTTCTAATTCTCGAGGCGTTAAAAAATGTTGATTCATAATTAAGTATGGACCTCCAACTCTTACACTATTATCTTATGAAAATAACAAAGAATTGGAACCTACTAAAATAAAAATATTTTATAAAGTATGTTTTAATAGATCTTCATATGATTGGTTAATTAAATCTCTAGGTGCAATATCAAAAACTGTTCGACAGCCACATTCTTTTCTCTTGTTTAGTCTATAACATGCTCTAGCATAGGCAACTAAAACATTACCTGTAAATTCAGGATTTGAATCTAATTTTAGACTATATTCAATAACATGATTGTTTTCTAAATTAAAGCCAGTCTTTCCTGTTCTTATAACAAATCCTCCATGAGGCATACCACTATGATTCTTTTTTAATTCTTCTAACGAAACAAAATGTACATAAGTATCATAGTCATTAAAATAATTAGGCATTTCTTTAATTTCTTTTTCAATACGAGGCTCATCATCTGGATTTGAAACAACAACATAACAATCACGAATATGCTTTTGGCGAGTCGTTAAAATTGGATTTTCACAATTTCTAACCTTTTGTAATGCTTCATCTACTGGAATAGTATATTGACGTGCATCAACGACACCCTTAATTCTTCTAATGGCATCACTATGACCCTGACTTACACCCTTACCCCAAAATGTATAATCATTACCATTTGGTAAAACAGCTTCCATCATTAATCTATTTAATGAAAACATACCAGGATCCCAGCCAGTTGAAATTATAGCAATCTTTTTTGATTCTAAAGCCACCTTATCTACATTTAAAAAATGCTCGTATACCTTAGCATGAGTATCAAAGCTATCAACAACATTAAACATCCTAGCAATTTCAGGTGTTTGAGTAGGTAAATCAGTAGCACTACCACCACATAAGATCATAACATCAATTTGGTCTTTAAATTTTGCCATATCCTTCATGCTGTAAACACCAACATTTGGAGTCTGTAATTTTATAGAGTCTGGACTTCTTCTTGTAAAAACCGCAATTAATTTCATGTCTTCATTTTGTGATATAGCTGCCTCTACACCCTTACCTAAATTTCCATAACCACATATACCTATGTTAATCATACTTTTCTCCTTTAATCTAATAAATCTAATTTATCCTTATATTTTGAATCAATACAATTTTTTAATGGGGTTTCGCGTTTAGATACTTCTACCATTGCTTTTGTTTTAGTTGAAGTAGCTATAGTACCAGCACCACTTACACATCCTAAAGGACAGGCCATTCCCTCAAGTAAATAGCCATCATATTTACCGGCCTTAGCCATTTGTAATAGTTTTTTACAATTACGAAGACCTTGCGCACTTTCAACTTTAGCATCTTTAGTAGGATCAATACGCTTAATAACGTTAACAACAGCTTGAGCAACACCACCTGATACAGCAAAGCCTCTTCCATCAGCTGAAGTCTCATTTTTAAGTGGTTTTTCTGTTAAGGTATTGAAATCAACATTTTTGGCAATAAACATGCCCATTAACTCTTCAAATGTTAAAACAAAATCAACATCACTTCTTACACTTTTTCTAGATGCTTCTAGCTTTTTAGCAGAACAAGGACCCACGAAAACTATTTTACAATTTGGATGTTCCTTTTTAACTAATCTTGCAGTTAAAACCATAGGTGTTAAAGCCATTGATATATTATCCTTAAATTCTGGGAATTCCTTTTTAGCCATTACTGACCAGCTTGGGCAACAAGATGTTCCCATAAATTTTAATTTAGATGGAACATTATCTAAAAAGTCTTGAGCTTCCTCAATTGTACATAAATCAGCACCTATAGATACCTCATAAACTCCATTAAAGCCTAATTTGGACATTGCATCATCTATAGTTTTCAAATTGACCTTAGGACCAAATTGACCAACAAAGGCAGGTGCCATTATAGCATATACCTCATATTCACTTTTTATAGTTTGAATAACCTGGAATAGTTGTGATTTATCAGCAATTGCGCCAAAAGGACAATTAACTATACACATACCACAACTAACACATTTATCATAATTTATTTTAGCTCGTCCATGTTCATCTGATTCGATGGCGTCCATTCCACAGGCCTTTTCACATGGTCTTTCTCTATGAACAATAGCTCCATAAGGACATACATCCTTACATCTTCCACATTTTATACATTTATTTTGATCTATGATAGAACGTCCATTAACAATTCTAATAGCATCCTTAGGGCAAACATTAGCACAAGGATTTGCTAGGCATCCAACACAAGTATCAGTAACAAAATAAGAATTTTGAGGACAAGCATTACATGCAAAGTCGATGACATTAACTAGTGGTGGCTCATAAAAACGTTCAGTTTTTATAGCTCCTTCTATTCCCTTAGAAATTGGTTCATGCTCATCAGCACTTCTAACCGGTAAACCAATTGCTAATCTAATACGTTCAGCAACAATAGCACGCTCCAAAAAAATTGATTCACGATACTTAGCTTGACCTCTAAGCATTTGATATGGAATTTCCTCAATTCTAGAATAATCTCCACCCTCGTAGGCAAGTCTAGCTACCTCTTCAAAAACTTTTCTTCTAATTTTTATAATTGATGCATATGAATCTAGCATATATATTCCTCCTAATAGCTATTTATAATTCTACTTTATTTTCTAAAATATAGCAATAAATTTATGCATATTAATATTATAACAAATATTTTGCTTTTCATTTAAATATTATATCAAATTTGAATTTTTTTATTTTGGGCATCCCCCATACATTAAAAAATCGTGGAGTTGACCACTCACCGGCCAAAATATTAGCATTGATAGCATTCAAAATGCATAATGCTCCATAATCCTTTGATGGTATTATATGCTTAATCAATGGTAGCAATAACTTGATTTTATTATGTCTTTTTTTAAATAATTCTGTATAAATAATACCTGGATGACCTAAATGGATTTTAAATCCCTCTTTCGCAAGCTCATACGACAATTTCATCAGTAATCTCTTACTATAAGCATATTTGTCTTCTAAATTTAAAGATTTTTTACTACAATAGCTTATTGATGATGTCACAATATAACTTGGTGCTGTACCAATTATTTTAATTAGCTTTATAATCTTTAAGGCATTGATTTGGACAATATCGGCATCAACATCTATACTAGCACTATTCATAATGCAATAATCTATAGACAAACTTTTAATATTATCTATAAAGTTATCAAAAGAATCTTCATTTTCTAAATCTAAATAAAGATATTTTACATAATGATCATTATAAAGGCTTGTAAGTTTTTTAAGTTTTAACTCATTACGATAAGACAATATTAAATTACAACCTAAATACCTTAGCTCCTCAATTATTGAAAAAGATATTTCTGAGGTTGCACCTACAATTAAAATTGTTTTATTTTTTAATTTAAAAA
>DVKU01000136.1 GCA_018715825.1 Candidatus Avacholeplasma faecigallinarum | reverse complement strand
TTCTTTTAATCTTTTTAAAAATTCTTCTTTATCCATAACATCACTTACTTTGTATATCCGAATTCCTTAAAGAATTCCTCTTTGAAGTCTAATAATCTATCCTCTTGAATAGCTTTTCTGATTTGAGCCATCAAATTTTTTAAAAAGTATAGGTTATGATATGTTAATAGCCTCATACCTAAAATCTCCTCTGATTTGACTAGGTGATTTAAGTAGGCTTTAGAATATGTCGTACAAACAAAACAATTACATTTAGGATCTAAAGGTCCTTTATCATGCTTTAGACTTACATTTTTAACCTGAATTTTTCCTTTAGATGTAAAGGCTGTACCATGTCTTGCGTTTCTAGTAGGAAGAACACAGTCAAACATATCTATACCATTCATAGAGCCAATAATTAAATCATCTGGAGAACCAACACCCATAAGATATCTTGGCTTATCAGCAGGCATAATTGTCTTTAAATATTGTAGCATATCATACATTTCCTCTTTAGACTCACCAACTGATAAACCACCAATTGAATAACCAGGAAAGCCTATTTTTTGAAGCTCATCAAGACAATATTTTCTAATTTCTTTATTTCCTCCACCCTGAACAATACCAAAAAGAGCTTGAGTGTCAGGATTTTTGTGAGCATCAAAGCCACGTTTAGCCCATCTAATTGTTCTATCAACGCTATTTTTCATATATTCATAGGAGGCATTAAATGGTGGACATTCATCAAAAGACATAATGATATCAGCACCTAAATTATTTTGAATGGCGATGGATTTTTCTGGTGATAAGAATAATTTTTCACCTGATTTATGATGTCTAAATTCAACACCTGCCTCAGTAATTTTTCTTATTTTAGATAGAGAAAATACTTGAAAGCCACCACTATCAGTTAATAGGGCATGATCCCACTTCATAAATCCTCTAATACCACCAAAATCTTTAATCAATTCATCACCAGGCTGTAACCATAAATGGTATGTATTTCCTAAAATCAAGCCATCAGAAACCTCCTCAATTTCTTTTGGAATCAAGGTTTTTACTGTTGCCTTAGTTCCAACTGGCATAAATATTGGCGTTTCGAAATCGCCATGAGGAGTATGTAAAATTCCATATCTAGCACCTGTTTGCTTACAAACATGCTTAAGCTCATACCATACTGCTGGCATTATCTTATTCTCTCAATTCTTGTTATAACAACATCCTCAATAGGTCTATCCATAGGATTTGTTTTAACACTAGCTATTTTATCTATAACATCCATACCTTTAGTTACAACACCAAAAGCAGCATATAATCCATCTAAATGAGGAGCATCCTCATGCATTAGGAAAAATTGCGAGCTTGCAGAATCATAAGCACTAGTTCTAGCCATAGAAATTACACCTTTAGAATGTTGTAATGGATTATTAACTTTATTAGCCTTAAATTCGCCTTTTATTTTATCTTTACTGCCACCCATACCGGTTTTAGTAGGATCTCCACCTTGAATCATAAATCCTTCAATAACTCGGTGGAATATTAGTCCATCATAAAATTTTTCTTTAACTAAATCTAAAAAATTTTTTACTGTTATTGGAGCTATATCAGAAAATAGCTCAACTTCCATATCACCATATCCTGCAACTGTAATTTTACAAACAGGATTGTCCTTATTTAAAAATTGTTGATAATTCATTTATTTTACCTCACTATTCTATAAACATTGCATCACCAAATGAAAAGAAACGATATTTCTCTTTGACCGCCTCTTCATAAGCCTTTAAGATAAATTCTCGTCCTGCAAAAGCACTAACAAGCATTATCAAGGTTGATTTTGGCAAATGAAAATTTGTAATTTGTGCATCAATAGCTTTAAATTTAAAGCCTGGATAAATAAAAATAGATGTTGTTTGACAACATGGCTTAAAGCCATTATCATAAGCTGATTCTAAAGTTCTTGTTGAAGTTGTGCCAACGGCCACAATCCTTTTTCCTTGCTGCTTTGCCTTATTTAGTGTATCTGCAGCCTCTTTAGAAATCTCATAATACTCCTCATGCATAACATGATTTGTAAGATCCTCTTCTTCTACAGGTCTAAATGTTCCCAAGCCAACATGTAGGGTAATATATACAATTTGAACTCCCTTATCCTGAATTTTTTTCAAAAGTTCAGGTGTAAAATGCAATCCAGCTGTTGGAGCTGCCGCACTACCAGGATTTTTTGCATAAACGGTCTGATACCTATCCTTATCAGCTAATTTTTCGTGAATATATGGTGGCAATGGCATTTCCCCAAGTGAATCTAAGATTTCTACTAAAATACCATCATAGATAAGCTCAAACTCACAAATACCCATATCTTCCTTTTTTACACATTTAGCCTTAAGTCTACCATCACCAAAAGAAATAATACTACCTATTTTTACCCTTCTTTGTGGCTTAGCTAATGTTTGCCATACATTATTGCCTTTATCATGAAGTAATAAAATCTCAATTAAGGCATTAGTATCCTCCTTGTGACCATATAGTCTAGCTGGAATGACTTTAGTATCGTTTAACACTAAAACATCATTTTCATCTAAATAATCAACTATATCTGAGAAATGCTTATGCTCTATAGTCTTATTTTTACGATTTAGTATCATTAATCTAGATTCACTTCTATTTTCTAAAGGCGTTTGGGCTATTAATTCCTTTGGCAAATAATAATCATAATCCTTTGTTAATATCATGAAAACAACCCCTTATAATATTTAATGCCTAATTGCTTATAAGCCTTTTCTGTCGCAATTCTTCCACGATTAGAACGTTTAATATAGCCCTCCTGAAGAAGATATGGCTCATACACATCCTCAATAGTACTAACCTCCTCAGAAATGGTTGCTGAAAGCGATTCAACACCAACTGGACCACCCTTGAACGTTTCAATTAAGGCTTTTAGGTAACGATAATCAGTATAATCAAGTCCATCATCATCAATACCTAATTTTTTTAATGATTCCTTACAAATATCTAAAGATATAATTCCATCATTTTTAACATCAGCAAAATCTCTAACTCGACGGAATAATCTATTGGCAATTCTTGGCGTTCCTCTACTTCTTTTAGCTAGTTCCATAGAAGCTTGTTTTTCTATTTTTGTATTATAAACACTTGCAGTTCTGTTAACAATTAACTCTAAATCAGTAACTGAATAATAATCAAGCCTTATAACTACACCAAATCTATCTCTTAAAGGAGCTGCCAGATCACCAAATCTAGTAGTAGCACCAACCAAAGTAAATGGTGGCAATTCTACCCTTATACTTCTAGCCTGTGAATCTTTACCTACCATTATATCTAAAACATAATCCTCCATGGCACTATATAAAACCTCCTCTACATAACGAGGAAGTCGATGAATTTCATCAATAAATAAAACATCACCCTCATTTAAGGTTGATAAAATCGCAGCTAAATCACCACTTCTTTCAATGGCTGGCCCAGAAATAACCTTAATATTCACACCTAATTCATTAGCAATAATAGTTGCTAAGGTCGTCTTACCAAGTCCTGGTGGACCATATAATAAAACGTGATCTAATGCCTCATTACGCTTTAGGGCAGCCTGAATATAGACTCCAAGCATCTCTTTAGCCTGACTTTGACCAATATATTCACTTAATTTAGACGGTCTTAAACTTAAGCCATCTTCATTATCGCTTTGCTGCAAGTCCGGATCTACAATTCTTTGTGCTGACACCTAAATCACCTACTTTATCATTTGCTGAAGAGCTTGCTTAACTAATGTAGCTTCATCTAAAGAAGCATCAAGCTTAGCTAAAACCTTACTGATTTCCTTTTTATTATAGCCCAAAGCTAATAATGCCCCTTCTACATCATCTAATTTGGAGTTAGGAACTAATAATTCATCTGTAAAAGACAATTTACCACGTAAATCTAATATGATTTGCTGACTAGCCTTAGCTCCTATACCTGGAAATTTACGTAAGTAAGCATCATTTCTATCCTCAATTGCCTTAATAATCTCACTAACCTTGCCGCTAGCAAGCATACTTAAAGCACTTTTAGGCCCAATACCACTAACAGAGATAAGCTTTAAAAATAATTCCTTTTCTTCCTCTGTTTGAAAGCCATATAAATCTATTATATCCTCTCTAACATATTGATATGTATGTATTTTATATTCATCATTTAATTTAAAATTGTAAGGATTACTAACTATCAATAAATAACCAATTCCATTATTTTCACATATAATAAATTTAGGAGTTATTTTAGTAATCTTACCTATAATATAGCCATACATGACAATCACCCAAGTTATATAATATCACAAAAATTGGCAAAATAAAAGATAAAAAGACAAGTTCTAGCTTGCCTTTTTATCTACCATTATAAGGCCTATTAGGTGGTAGAATACCTGGATATGCTCTTCTTGATTTGCTTTCATTAATGTTTGTAGAGGGCTGATTTTCATTTTTAGGTTTAGTTTCAACTTTAGAATCAGTCTTAACAGCCTCTACTTTTGAAAGCTCTTCACTTATCTTTGGATAATAATCCATAACAAAGCTCTCTGTAGTGTTTAATATTTGTTCTACCTCACTAGTTAAATTAGGAATTAAAAGCTTAGTACCACAAATTAAATTATTAAAATCTGTAATATGATGATTGTTTGCTTTCAACTCCTCTAAGGAAATATTATAATGATTTAAAATTGATTCTACACTCTCATTATTCTTAACAATATGCTCTATCATGCTATCACCAACTAATTATATGCGTGAAAGAACAAATAAAGAATTATTTTCATCTATAATAGCCTTTAAATTAAAAGCTTTAGCTAAGGCTTGGATACTTTTTACGCCAACAAAGCTTACATGAGTAATATCTCTTAAATACCACCAATTATTTAAATCCTTAGGAATAAACTTGGTCATAACTATAATTCTGCCATTTTCACTAAGCATAGATAATAGTTTTTTAATCAAATCATATGTATCATTAATATGCTCAAATACTTCTATTAAAATAATATTATCATATTTTTTAAATTTTAAATCATTATAATAAAACAAATCATAATAACTACAGCTAAAACCATTAGCATTTAAAATATCGCTTAAAAGATGAATTTTTCCACAGCCAAAATCTAAACTCTCACCATTTATTAAATATGGCTTAACATTATTAAAAACACAATTCATATATTTTTGATAGCCCTCATCACAAATATGTAAATCATAGCGTGACTTTTCTTGTTCTAAGGTAGGAATGTTTATTTTTTTTAAATATCCGCAATTACTACAGTAGTAAAATTCCATATTATTTATAAGCTTTTTTTTCATCAAATTATGACAAAAACATCGCATAATGCATACACCAATTTTCTTTACTATTATTTAAATTAATTATATAATATTAATGTCAACAAGGCAAGGAGGTGTAAAAATGAGTGATTACAGTAATGCTGTTAAAAAGCTAAACGATGATCTTTTAGCCTTTATACATAGATACGAAATTCTTAATGATAAAGAGATTTTTACTCCTACACTTTTAGCTCGTTTGAAAAGATTAATAAACTCATTAAATACCACCTCTAATCAATATATTGCTACCCTAGAAAAGCAATCATTAAACTTTGAGCAATCATTTAAAAAGGTCTTACAGCTTAATAAAATTGAAATAGAAAAAATTCAGAACAATTTAAACTTCTCTCTTGATGTTATCAAAAATAAATATATACAAAAAATAAATCTTTTAAATCAGCAAATAAATGATTTAAAGCAATCTTGTGCAAAATCTATAGACAGTTTTAAGCAAGACATTGAGTTTTTTATAATATCATCTAAACAAACTGAGGACATATTTAAACGAGAATATGAGGAAAATATTAAACGTTACGACTACCAAATCGCCTCTGCTAAAGAAACCTATAATCAAAGTATTAATACCAATAATCAAAAGCTAGAAATAAAATTAGCCCAAATTCAAAAAGAATATGAGGAATCACTAAAAAGCTATGACATTAGTTGTGATGAACTAATGAAAAAAATAATTGAAAAAAATAATCAGTATAATGCTGAACTTACTGAAGTTTCCAATAAGCTTAACCAAATAAGAATCCAAATGAAGGAAAAGTTTAGACAAGAAAGTATTTTTTTAAATAATGAAATAAAAATATTAGTAGATGAAAAAAATAAATCCATTGATAATGCTAGAAATACCTATACTAAGGCACTAAATGATGCCCAAATGGAAAAGGAAAATAAAAAGCATGAATACCAAATGGAAAGTCAAAAAATTCAAAAGGATTTCGTTTATAATGTTACAAAGCTAGATGATTATATGAATGAATATAAAACAAATCATTCATTAATGTTAGAGGAAAATCAACGTAAATATTACTACCGCTGTTTTGAACTAAAAAAAAGACAAGAACAGGAGATATTAAAGATTCTTTCTAATAATAAAAATACTTCTGGTGAGCTTGATATGCATACTAAAAGATTAATCAAGGCTAGAAATAAATATTATTATCGTCTAATCAAGCAATATAATCATAGTGAATACAAAAAAACGAAAAAGCATGAACTATTGTATCATAAAGAAATTGAAAACATTAGAAGCAATAAAGCACTATTAGATTTAGATAGAAGCTATCTACTAAGAAAATATAGTGAAAAAGAGCAGGGTGATAATAAATACTATCAGGAAATGAATGGTATTTATGAAATAGATATGAATTCATCTATTACAATTTCTAATATGCGTTACAATAAAAAAGCCAATCAGATAAAGTGCCAAAGCCGCATTAGATCTAAAGATTTAGAAAAGGACCTAGATATTTCTGAGGCAAACTTTCAAAAGAAGATTGAAATGATTCAATCTAAAATAAATAAATATAAATATGAATTAAAGGCTAATGAAGAATTAAAAAAAATAATTCATACATATGAAAATAACAAACGTAATATAAAGACAAGCTACTATTCTGTTATAAATCTATTACAAACAGAAACAAATAAATTATTAAATAACTATAATATCAGTTCCTATAACCTTAATGTTAAAACTTCTAAAAATAATCTTAATTATAGCCGTAAAAAATTAGAATTAGAAAATCAAAGATTTGAGGCTTTAAACAATATTAAAATCAATCGGGCGAATGAAGCTTTACAGCGTGATATAATTAACACCGCTTATAAAATTAAAGAAAATCAAATTTATGAAACTGAGGATAGAAATGTTCAAATTAGAAATGCCTCTTACCTAATTGATTCTATCAATCATACAACCCTTAATCAAAGATTTGAAGGTGAAATTAAAATAATTCATCAAATTCTATCAACCTTTATTATCTTGATTAAAGAAATGGATCTTATATCCTCACGTATACTTTATGTTTTTTTAAATTCAATCACAATTAATGAAGATAATTTCGATATTGCTAAAATCTTTATTAAAGACTTTAATCAAATTTTATTAAAATATTATAGTAATCTAATATCTAGCTTAAATGATCAAGAATCTGAAATTATTTATAAAAGAATAGATTTTGAGGAAAAATTTAAATTTCAAATCTATTATGATGATTTATTACAAACATTTGAAGCTGATACTAAAAGATTAACTACTAAAAACAAATCAATTTCTGATACCCTAGAAAACTACAGTAATACTGTTGAAACATTTCAAAATCGTATTTATAATCTAGAAAATCAAAATAATTTGATTAAGCAAAAAATATCTGCAACTCACGATTTAGCTCAAAAAAATAATTTGAAAAATGAGTATGAAAAAAATTTAAAATCTATTAATGAATTTTATGATAAAATAAATGAAATTTTAAAATTTAAAAAAATACTTGAACATGATTATCAAAGTAACAAAAATGAGCTTAAGGGTGTAGATAAGGACTATAATATTAGAGTTAAAGAAATTAAAAAGATGCAATATAATAGTGCCTTTTCATTTTATGAATTGAAAAAAGTATTGTCAAAATTTTCTTTAACTGTAGCCCAGGATTTACAGGACTATGCCCAAAATCAAAAATTTGATGAAAAAAATATTATTTCTAATGTTAATAAAACTAAGAATGCTGCCTATAAATATAATTTAAAAATTTTTGAGGAACTTTATAAAATCATTAATAATTTTTATGATAGCACTACTTCTGCCTTAAAAAAAGATAAGAAGCTTTTATTAATAAAATTTAAACATGATATAAATCATGTTTATGGTAAAACAACAATTTTAATTGAAGAAAACAAAAAGGAATATGACAAAAAGGTTTCAGTACATTTAGAAAAAATAGATAAATTAGATGATTTTTATAATCAGCAGTCTAAGGGACATGCCAATATTTTAAAAATCCATAATTTACGCCACGAACAGGATGTTAAGGCTATTTTAAATGAAAATAAAAATGCAAGACAAAATTTTTATAAAGATTACTATGCTATGTGCTATAATCTAGAAGAAATAAAAAAGAATTTTAGAAATGATTTAAATGAATTAGACAATAATTTTAAGAAAAATAAAAATGATTTAACCAAGAAAACAATCATTGAAAAAAATACTATTTCTTCTAATTTGGAAACCT
>DVKU01000135.1 GCA_018715825.1 Candidatus Avacholeplasma faecigallinarum | reverse complement strand
ATTAAAGGTATGGAAATAGCTCTATTAATAGTATTATTAACCAAAAAATATATCATCACTACTAAAACAGCAACAGCTAAAAGTATGCCTATAATTAGTAAAACCATCAAAAATATTTTAGCCGTTATAGACTTCTTGACCTTTTCCAATAAACCATTATCTTTGTCTAGTTTTGTCATTAACTCTTTATTTTTGTTAACGTCTATACCTGAGGTTTTAACAAGGTGGTCAAAATACTTAATTGCATTGTCTAAATGCTTTTGTTTAAGCTCTTCATTGTAATACTTTAAAGGCTCTAATATTTTATCATCCATAAGCATCACTCCCTTATTACAATTATAGTATATTTTTAATAATATTAAAATCTAAATATTTATTTTTTTAATATTATTCTACTTGTTTAATAACTCTTTTAATTGATCAACCTTATCTAATCTTTCCCAAGATAGATTAAGATCTGATCTTCCAAAATGACCATATGCTGCAACTTGCTTATAAATTGGTCTTTTTAAATCCAAAGTGTCAATAATACCCTTAGGAGTTAAATCGAAAATCTCTAATACCTTTTTACTTATAAGATTTTCATCAACTACTGCTGTATTGAAGGTGTCAACAAGAACTGATGTTGGTTTTGCAACACCAATAGCATAAGATAATTGGATTTGACATTTCTTACATAACCCTGCAGCAACAATATTTTTGGCAATATATCTAGCCATATATGAAGCTGAACGGTCTACCTTTGATGGATCCTTTCCAGAAAAGGCCCCACCACCATGACAAGCGGCTCCACCATAAGTGTCAACAATTATTTTTCTTCCTGTTAATCCACTATCACCAGCAGGTCCACCAATTACGAATCTTCCAGTTGGATTAAACAAATATTTAGTATTTTCATCAACTAAATTTTTATCAACAATATAATCTACAACTTCGCGTTTTATATCTTTGGCTAATTGATCCATTTCAATATCTGGTGAATGCTGTGTAGAAATTAAAATTGTATCAATCCTTTTAATTTTCATATCATCATATTCAATAGTTACCTGAGTCTTTCCATCTGGACGTAAATATGGTAAGATACCACTTTTTCTAACGTCTGTTAATCTTTTAGCCAATTTATGAGCTAATGTTATAGCTAATGGCATATACTCAGGTGTTTCATCACAGGCATAACCAAACATAATACCTTGATCACCTGCACCTTGTTCGTGTACTGTTGATTCATCTACACCCATAGCTATATCAGCAGATTGAGGATCTATAGCTGTTAATACCGCTAAATTGTCGGCATCAAAACCATATTTTCCACGTACATAGCCAATTTCTTTAACTGTATCTCTTACAATTTTTTGTACATCAACATAGTGATTAGTTGTAATTTCACCAAAAACCATTACCATACCAGTTGTACAAATGGTTTCACAAGCAACACGACCATTAGGGTCATGCTTTAATATATCATCTAAAATAGCATCAGAAATTTGGTCAGCTATTTTATCTGGATGTCCTTCAGTTACTGATTCAGATGTAAAAAATCTTTTCATTATATTCTCTCCTTTATCGCTTTTACTAATTGATCAGCACAACTTGTGGGTTTAATCCCACAAGTATTACCCTCTAATATCTCACATACCTTGTTTGCATCCATTCCTTCTACAAGCTTACCTATTGCCTTTAAGTTTCCTGGACAACCACCCATAAATACGACATTGTGAATTTTATTTTCATCATCAATGCTAAAATTAATTTTCTTAGAGCACACGCCCTTTGTTAAGTATTCATAATCCATAAAATTTTCCTCCTACATTTCATTATAAATAGCTTCAAAATCGTTTGCAAAACGAATAAATCTTTCAAATATAATTGGGTCAAAATATATTTTAAAATGTTCTTGTAAATAATTTATTGTTAATTTATGATTATATGCTTTTTTATAGGATTTAACACTTCTCATACTTACATATATATCACAAATCAAAATAATTTGTGATTCAATACTATTTTGAATATGACTCATCTTACTAATAAACTCATCATTATTTGAGCCTTCAAATGTAGCACGAATTATATCCTCACATTTTCTTTCTAGTTGCAATCTTGAAATTAATTCACTACCTAATTCAGTTTCTTTTCTTAAAGCTTCAAATCTTTCATCCTCATTGTTATAGTGTTCTTCTTTAAAATCAACCGTTTTATCAATATGAATTTTAGAAAAATTATATATTTTCTCACATTCATCTGGCTTTAATCCCAACAATGACGATAGTTTTTTAGTCATCAATGCCAAAATTTCAACATTATGCTTTTCATCATCAGACATTTTTTGGTTATTCAAAGTTACATCAAAAATTTTAGTAACAACATTTGTAAAATCCTCTTGAACTGTTCTTCGCTTAATAAGCTCGTTTTTACGCTCATCTTGCATATAATTTGCCATGCTGACATTCGCATAAAGTACTAGCATAAAAAGTCCTAGTAAAACTGTTCTAATTAAAATATCCTTAAATTCATTTGAAACAAAAAATTCATGGATGAATTGAGAAAAATTCTTAGCCATATCAGAATTTAATAGAGGATATGTTATAGTAAAATGCAATATAGTTACTAAGACAAAAACCCATATGAAAACATTCTTAAGCATTTTCTTATCCTGATAAAAGGCACATATAGCTAGTGAGTAATAAAGTAAAATGTAACCACATTCCTTTAAATAATCTGCATCTCCAACTTTTAACTTAATATAAATAACTATAGTAGATAAAAACATATAAAAGCTTGAAACATACATAGCTATCGTTTGGGCCATCGTGTCTTGTGGACCTTTTTTAATCATGTTTTTCAATCCACTATTTACTATAAATGTTACTGGAAATAACAATACTGTTAAAAGCCAATTAGATGGTTCACTAATAGAAATTATAGTAAATATTATTGTGTAAATAATATTTGATACAAAAACAATATTTTTTATAACCACATTTTTTCTATATAGAACTTGTCCATCATTTGCAATGTCAATGCCACTTTCAAAACCAAAATTTCTTTTGAAGAAGGTGTTGTTTTTTATTTTGATACGAATTTTCTTTTTTAAACCTGAAATTTTCAATCTAACACCACCTTATAACATTTTATCACAAATATCTACATTATAACATCATTAACTTTAAATATCTTTTGCCCATTAGCAAAATCACGACCGGTCATCATCTTTTTACCTGGTAATAAAACCAAATCCAAGCTTATAGCCGAATCCTTGGTTTTAATAACTATTTGTTTTTTTACATCAATAACAGAGCCTGCTGGTTCATTACCTTTATAGTCTACTACTAAGGCTCTAAATATTTTGAGCTTAACATTATTAACTAAAATATAAGCTCCTGGGTCCATAGCTAAGCCCCTAATTTTATTTACAATATTTACTGATGTATCATTTAAATT
>DVKU01000134.1 GCA_018715825.1 Candidatus Avacholeplasma faecigallinarum | reverse complement strand
AATATCTATTACGTTTAAAAAACTTATATAAAATAATATGATAAAGATATGCTGCAGCTATAATAATTAAATATATGGGCTGTAAATATAGTGCTAAAATAGCTGGTAATATAGCATAATATTTATTTTCTAAAAATAATATGGAAATTAAAAAAATAATTCCAATAATTTGTATGTTAGGCTTAAAAAATAATAAAGCTGCTATGTAAAAAGTATAACGTATTGCCAAAATAAAATATTTCTTCATAATCTCACCATAAAAATTATAAGTAACTGTAAATAAAAAAGTTGTCGTTTTATTAAAAATAATTTATAATACCTTGTGGTGATATTAATGGACATTATATTAAAGAGCTCTTCACCTAGAAGAAAGGAACTTTTAGAAAAGCTTGGTTATAAATTTCAAATAAAGACTTATGATGTTGATGAGACAATGGATAAAAATAAAACAGCTTATGAAAATGTTAAGGCTCTAGGCTTGAAAAAGGCAATGGTTAATCAGGACCTTGATTATGGCAAGGTATTAATTGGGTGTGATACTATTGTGGTTTTGGATGGTGTTATTTATGGTAAGCCTAAGGATGAGAAGGATGCCTTTAGAATGCTAAAGCAATTTAGTGGTAGGTGTCATGAGGTTTTAAGCGGAGTAGGTATTATATATAAAGAAAAAATTTATAATTTTGTGGTAACATCTAAGGTATACTTCAAAGAATTATCAGATGAGGATATTTATTCTTATATTAAAACTAAAGAGTGCTTTGGTAAGGCTGGAAGCTATGCTATTCAAGGTATTGGAAGTAGGCTTATTGATCATTATGAGGGATCACTTACTAATATTATTGGGTTACCTATTGATGAAGTTAGTAAGGTATTAGGTGAATTAAATGAAATGGAAAATTAGAGATGTAGAAATACCAAATCAGTTAGTTTTAGCCCCAATGGCTGGCGTTACAAATGAAGCCTTTAGGATAATATGTAAAGAAATGCATGCTGGGCTTGTAATGGCTGAAATGGTAAGTGATAAAGCGATTGGATTTAAAAATAGTAAAACAGTTAAGATGACTCGTGTCAATGAGGTTGAGCATCCAATAAGTATGCAGATATTTGGTAGTGATGTAGAATCATTAGTTGAGGCTGCTAAGTTTATTGATAATAATAGTGATGCTGATATTATAGATATTAATATGGGCTGTCCAGTAAATAAGGTTTGTAAAAGAGCTGGGGCTGGAGCCGCCTTATTATTAGAGCCATCAAAAATTTATGAAATTGTAAAAAATGTTGTTTGTAGTGTAAAAAAGCCTGTTACTGTTAAAATTAGAATAGGCTGGGATTTTGACCATATTAACTGTGTTGAGGTTGCTAAGCTAATCCAAAAGGCTGGGGCAAGTGCTATTACGGTCCATGCTAGGACCAGAAGTCAGTTTTATTCTGGTAGTGCTGATTATAAATATATTAAAATGGTTAAGGAGGCGGTCGATATACCAGTTATTGGTAATGGTGATGTAATAGACATACAATCGGCTGTAAAAATGCTTAATGAGACTGGCTGTGATGCTATAGCTATAGCTAGAGGTGCTTTAGGGAATCCTTTTTTATTTAGAGAATTATATGAATATTTTGAGAATAATAGAATTATTTGTAAGCCTACCAACCAAGAAATTTTTGATACTATATCCTATCAATATAGGCTATTAGTAGATCTTAAGGGTGAGCATTTGGCTATGCTAGAGATGCGTTCTCATGTAAGTTGGTATATTAAGGGTATGCCTTCTAGTGCTAAAATAAAGGATTTTTGTAATAAACAAACTGATTTCAATGTTGTTTTACAGACTTTGAAGGAATATTTATTGGGTGAATGATTTTTGTAAAAAAATAGCGAAAAAAAGGCTTTCAGTTTATTTTGTGTGTTTACGAATAATTAAAAATATGGTAGAATAATTCTTGTGGAAGTATTTGATATAATTCGCTTTAATATGGAAAGCAAGTCTCTACCCTATAACCGCAAATTGTAGGACTATCAAATACTAATTTTTATTTTTAGAGGCTTACTTGGATCGGAGTTTTGTATGAACAAACTAATGATACAAGTGAATATTATTAGACCATTACAAGATATTAATGGCTTTTTAATGATGCAATAAGGACAACACGCCTAAAATGGGTGTTGTTTTTTATTTTTTAAGGAGATTATGATGAAAACAATTGGTATTATTGGCGGTGGCCAGCTTGGAATGATGCTCGCTATAGAAATTCACAAATTAAATCATAGGGCAATTTGTTTAGATCCTAATCCTAAATGCCCAGCCAGCTATGTTTGTGATGAAACAATAGTTAGTGAGTATAATGATATTAATGGTTTGACTATGCTTGGTGAAAAATCAGATATCATCACTTATGAATTTGAAAATGTTAAGGCAGAACCATTAAAATTTATTAAAGATAAATATAATATTTTGCAAGGAATTGAGCCATTGTTTGATTCTCAAAATCGAATTAGAGAGAAGGAAAATGCGATCAAGCATGGTCTTACTCCTCCTAAATTTTTTAGGGTAATGTCTTTAGATGATTTATTAAGTGGTATTAAAATGATAGGCTATCCTTGTGTATATAAAACTACAACTCTAGGTTATGATGGACATGGACAGGTTGTTTTAAAAAGTGAAGAGGATATCAAGAGGGTTGAGCCTTTTTTAAATGGTGAAGGTATTTTAGAGGAATTTATAAAGTATGATTATGAAACCTCAATAATAATGGTTAGAGATAAAAACAGTATAATTTCCTTTCCTATGACAACAAATATTCATAAAAGAGGAATATTAGATTTATGTATAGCCAGTGATGAAAAGAAGATTTTTAAACAGATTGCTATAAAGGCTAAAGATTTTATGATTAGTGCTAATTATTATGGAATATTGACAATAGAATTTTTTGTTAAGGGTGACGATTTTTATTTTAATGAGATGGCTCCTCGTCCTCATAATAGTGGACATTATACTATAGAGGGCTGTAACACAAATCAATATAAGGAATTAGCTAAATTCTTATTACAAATGCCTTTAGAAGAGCCTAAGCTTTTAGGACCGACAGTTATGAAAAATATTTTAGGCTTTGATTATGAAAATATGAAAAAGCTTAAGGATAGTGATAATATTCATATTCATGATTATCATAAGGGTGAAGTTAGAAAGAATCGTAAGATGGCTCATATAACATTTACAAATACAACCATAGAAGAATATGATTTAAAATATAAAAATTTATTTTGTGAGGAAGAACAATGACAAATTATCGAATTTATGTTGAAAAGCTTGCTAAATTTCAAGTTGAGGCTAAATCATTACAGGATGAGTTAAATTTAAATCTTGGTTTAAATTTAAAAAATTTACGTTATATTAATGTTTATGATTTATTTAATTTTTCTAAGGAATTATTAGAAAAAAGTAGATATCAGGTATTTGGAGAAATTGTTACAGATTTAGTTAGCGATGAATTAGATCTAAATAATAAAAAATATATTGCGATTGAATATTTACCTGGACAGTTTGATCAAAGAGCTTCATCAGCTATTGATTGTGTTAAATTAATTGATCCTAATTGTAATATAAATATTAGAAGTGGTAAGATAATTATTTTAGATGATGATATTTCAAATGATGATCTTCTAAAAATTAAAAAGTATTTAATAAATAAAGTAGAAGCTAGAGAAAAGGATTTAAATGTACTAAGTGATTTAGAAACAGCTGAAATTAAGCCTGTTGAGATATTAAATGGCTTTATAAATCTTAAGGATGATGAACTTGAGGATTATTGTCAAAAGTATGGCTTAGCTATGAATAAGGATGATTTAAAATGTGTTGTCGATTATTTTAAGTATGAACAAAGAGATCCTTATGAAACAGAACTTAGAATTTTAGATACCTATTGGTCAGACCATTGTCGTCATACAACATTTAACACAATATTAACAGAAATTAAAATTGACGAGTCATTTATGGCTAATGAGCTTAATGAATCACTTGATTTATATTATAAAATTCGCAAGGATTTAAATAGAGAAAATAAAAAGCTTTGCTTAATGGATTTAGCTTGTATAGGTGCTAGATATCTTAAGAAGATAGGTAAATTAGATGATTTAGAGGAAAGCGAAGAAAACAATGCTTGTTCAATTTTTATCAATGTCGATGTCGATGGTAAGGATGAAAAATGGTTATTACAATTTAAAAATGAAACTCATAATCATCCAACTGAAATTGAGCCATTTGGTGGTGCTTCAACTTGTTTAGGTGGAGCTATTCGTGATCCGCTATCTGGTAGAAGCTATGTATATCAAGCAATACGTGTTACTGGTGCAGGTAATATTTATTTAGATGTTAAGGATACTATGGTTGGTAAGCTTCCTCAAAGGATAATATCTACTAAAGCAGCAAGTGGTTACTCATCATATGGTAATCAAATCGGTTTAGCCACTACCCATGTTAGAGAGATATATCATGATAATTATGTAGCTAAAAGACTAGAGGTTGGTGCTGTTGTTGGTGCTGTAAAGTATGATGCGATTAGACGTGAATCACCACAGCCTGGCGATGTAATCTTACTTTTAGGTGGTAGAACTGGTCGTGATGGTATTGGTGGTGCTACTGGCTCATCAAAGGAACATACAACTAAATCAATAGAGGTTTGTTCTTCTGAGGTTCAAAAGGGTAATGCCCCTGAGGAGAGAAAAATTGCTCATTTATTTAGAAGACCAGAGGTTACAAGGCTTATTAAGAAATCTAATGATTTTGGTGCTGGTGGTGTATCTGTAGCAATAGGAGAGCTTGCCGATGGATTAGAAATTTTACTTGATAATGTTCCTACTAAATATAGTGGTTTAAACGCAACAGAGTTAGCTATTTCTGAATCTCAAGAGCGTATGGCCGTCGTTATTAGTAAAGATGATGTTTTAGAATTTGAAAAATATTGCCATGAGGAAAATGTTGAAGTTTCTTTTGTGGCAACTGTTACAAGAAGTCCAAGATTAGTAATGTTTTATAAGGGCAGGAAGATAGTTGATATTAAGCGTTCATTTATTGATTCTGCTGGTGCTAATCATTATGCTAAGGCTGTAATTAATTATATTGATGATAAAAATCCATTTATTAAGGAAGAAAAACCTTTAAAGGAAAGAGTTTTACAAACCTTAAGTGATAATAATGTAGTAAGTCAAAAGGGCTTAATTGAGATGTTTGACTCTACTATAGGTAAATCAACTGTATTAATGCCTTTTGGTGGTAAGTATCAAAAGAGTGAAACTCAAGTATCTTGTCAAAAGCTTCCTGTTAAGGATGGTTATACAGATACAGCTAGTGTTATGGCTTTCGGATATAATCCTTATATATCATCTTGGAGTCCATACCATGGAGCTATGTATGCGATAATTGAAGCTATATCTAAGGTTGTTAGTAGTGGTGCTAGATACGATAAGATGAGATTTTCATATCAAGAGTATTTTGAAAGGATGCATAATGAAAGATCATGGGGTAAGCCTTTAGCAAGCTTGCTTGGTGCTTTAAAAATGCAGGTAGAATTTAATTTAGCATCTATTGGTGGTAAGGATTCAATGAGTGGTACCTTCCAAAATATTTCAGTGCCTCCTATGTTGATGGCTTTTGGTATTACTACAGTTAATGCTAATAATGTTATTTCTACTGATTTAAAGAAACCTAATTCTTATCTATATTTAATAAAGCATAATGAGAATAAGAATTATACACCAAATGTTTCACAGCTTAAGGATAATTTTAATTTTGTTTCTGATATGATTGAAAATAAAACTATTATAAGTGCTTATGCTTTAGGCTTTGGTGGTGTTATTGAGGCTATATGTAAAATGGCCTTTGGTAACCAAATTGGTGCTAAAATTTCATATGATGAAAATTTATTAGATGCTTATAATTATGGCTCTATTTTAGTTGAATCTAATAGTAAGCTTGATTATAAGAATGCTATTTATTTAGGTCAAACTAACGATACAGCATATATTGAAATTAATAATGTAGCCTTTAGTCTAAAGGAATTAGAAGAGGCTAATACCGTTAAGTTTACTACAATTTATAAGGATAAGGGAGTTAACCATTGTGATATGATGCCTATGAAGCCTTATAATAAGAAGGTTGATACCTTAAATAATAAGGAAGAGGTAGTGGCATATTTCCCAGTATTCCCAGGTACAAATTGTGATTATGATACTGCTAAGGCTTTTAAGAATGCCGGTGCTACAATCAAAAGTACAGTATTTAAGAATTTAACAAGCGATGATATTTTCTCATCAATTGAGGAAATGGCCAATAATATTGATAATGCCGATATCTTAGTCTTATCTGGAGGTTTTAGTGCTGGTGATGAGCCTGATGGAAGTGGTAAATTTATTGCCAATGTTTTAAATCAAGAAAAGGTAAAAAATGCAATTCATCGTTTAATTGACCGCAAGGGATTAATTCTTGGTATATGTAATGGCTTCCAGGCTTTAGTTAAATCTGGATTATTACCATATGGTAGATTAGGTATGGTTAGTAAGGATTCACCTACTCTATTTAGAAATGATATTAATCGCCATATCTCACAAATAGTAAAAACTAAGGTTATGACTAATGCATCTCCATGGCTTAGAAGTTATAATGGTGGTGAGATTCATAATATTGCCGTAAGTCATGGTGAAGGAAAATTTGTAGTAAGTAAAGAGATGGCAACAAAGCTATACGAAAATGGTCAAATTGCTTTTGTATATGTTGATGAAAATAATAATGCTACTAGTGAGGCACCATATAATCCTAATGGTTCATCCTATGCGATTGAGGGTATAATATCAAAGGATGGCTTAATTTTAGGTAAGATGGGTCACTCAGAACGTTATGAAAATAATTTGTTTAAAAATATTTATGGCGAAAAGATGCAGGATATTTTTGATAATGCAGTTTCTTATTTTAAAAAATAATAAAGGTAAAGAGGTAAGAGATAATGGAAAAGAAAGAAATGCTATATGAAGGAAAGGCTAAACAAGTTTTTTTAACAGATGATAAGGATCTTATTATAATGCACTACAAGGATGATGCTACTGCTTATAATGGTATTAAGAAGGCTTCAATCAGTAATAAGGGTGTATTAAATAATAAAATTACAACTATTATCTATAAAAAGCTTAAGGAGGCTGGTATTCCTACTCATTATATTGAAACTCTAAATGATAGAGATCAGCTTTGTAGAAGAGTTCAAATTTTACCACTTGAAGTAATTGTTCGTAATATTATAGCTGGTTCTATGTCTAAAAGATTAGGAATCGAAGAAGGTACAAAGCCTGAAAATACTATTTATGAGCTTTGTTATAAAAATGATGCGTTAGGTGATCCTCTTATTAATGATCATCATGCTGTAGCCTTAAAGGCAGCAACATACGATGAGTTAAAGGTTGTATATGATTTAACTAAGCGTGTTAATGAAGAATTACAAAAAATGTTTAAGGAAGTAGGAGTTATCCTAGTAGATTTTAAAGTTGAGTTTGGAAAAACTAGTGATGGTCAAATTGTTCTAGCTGATGAGATTTCTCCTGATACAGCTCGTTTATGGGATGAAAAAACTAATAAAAAGCTTGATAAAGATAGATTTAGACGTGATTTAGGTGATGTAATTGATGCCTATGAGGAAATATATCGCCGTTTACAATTAATTAAGTAATAAAAAGGAAGATGAAATATGTTTGTTGAGGCAGTTGATAGAGAGCTTCATGAGGAATGTGGCGTCTTTGGCGTTTATGGTGTTGATAACGCTCAAGAGGTTTCTTATTATGGTCTACATTCATTGCAGCATCGTGGTCAAGAGGGCTGTGGAATTGTAAGCTGTGATAATGGTAATTTTAAAAGAATAAAGGGACTTGGATTAGTTTCAGAGGTTTTTAATGATGCCAATTTAAAAACTCTAAGTGGTAATATGGCCATTGGTCATGTTCGCTACTCAACAGCTGGTGGTGGAGGAATAGAAAATGTTCAGCCATTTCTATTTAATCATCATACCGGTAATTTTGCCCTAGCGCATAATGGTAATTTAGTTAATTCTAACGAATTAAAAAAATATTTAGAGGATAAGGGTAGTATATTTCAATCAACCTCAGATAGTGAGGTTTTAGCCCATTTAATTAGAAAAGATTATGATAGACAAAAGTGGGTTTATGCTATTATGGAAGCCTTACAAATTATTGAAGGTGCTTTCGCTTTCTTAATTATGACTGAGGATAAGATTTATGCTTGTCGTGATAAATATGGTCTTAGACCTTTATCAATTGGTAAATTAAATGGTGGTTATGTTATTTCTAGTGAGACCTGTGCCTTTGAGGTTATCAATGCTCAATTTATAAGAGATGTAGAACCTGGCGAGGTTGTAGTTATAGATAAAAATGGCTTAACAAGCTATGATTATTCTAAGTATAAGCGATACCATATGTGTGCTATGGAATATATTTATTTTTCTCGTCCTGATAGTGATATTGAGGGTAGAAACGTTCATAGCTTCCGCAAGGAAAGTGGTAAAATATTATATAGAGAATGTAAGGTTGATGCTGATATAGTAATAGGCGTTCCTGATTCATCATTATCAGCAGCTATAGGCTATTCTGAGGAAAGTGGCATTCCTTATGAAATGGGATTAATAAAAAATAAATATGTTGGTAGAACCTTTATTCAGCCATCCCAAAGCATGCGAGAAAAGGGCGTAAGAATGAAGCTATCAGCTGTTTCATCGATAGTTAAAGATAAAAGGATTGTTTTAATCGATGATTCTTTAGTTAGAGGAACTACCTGTAAAAGAATAGTGGCTTTATTAAAAGAGGTTGGAGCTAAAGAGGTTCATGTTAGAATTGCTTCTCCTCAAATTACTAATCCATGTTTTTATGGAGTAGATACATCTACATATGAGGAATTAATTTCCGCTCATAAAAATGTAGAAGAGGTTAGAAAGATTATTGGAGCAGATTCATTATATTTTTTATCAAAAGAAGCTTTATTTGAAGCTGCTAAAAGAGAGGATTTGTGTCTTGCCTGCTTCACAGGACATTATCCAACCGCATTATATCAATCAATAAAAGATGCAAATAAAGATGGAAAGTTTTAGGAGGATATTAAAATGGGATCTAAAGCATATGGATCATCTGGCGTGGATTTAGAGGCTGGATATGAGGTTGTAAGAAGAATAAAAAAGCATGTTGCTTCTACAAATAGAATTGGCTGTATGGGTAATATTGGAGCCTTTGGTGGTATGTTTGATTTATCTTTATTAAACGTTAAGGAACCAATTTTAGTTTCTGGTACTGACGGTGTTGGTACTAAGTTAAAGATTGCCTTTGAAATGAACAAGCATGATACTATCGGTATTGATGCAGTTGCTATGTGTGTTAATGATGTATTAGCACAAGGTGCTGAGCCACTATACTTTTTAGATTATGTCGCTGTAGGTCATAATGAGCCTGAAAAAATTGAAGCTATCGTAAAGGGCGTTAGTGATGGCTGCAAAATGGCTGGCTGTGCTTTAATTGGTGGTGAAACAGCTGAAATGCCTGGTATGTATCAAGATGGCGAGTATGATATTGCTGGTTATACTACAGGTGTTGTTGAAAAGTCAAAGCTTATAGATGGCTCAAAGGTTAAGGTTGGCGATGTTTTGGTTGGTATAGCTTCAAGTGGAGTACATTCTAACGGCTTTTCATTAGTAAGAAAAATTATTAAAGACAATAATATTGATCTTCATTCTTATAGTGATGAATTACACGGAATAGTTGGTGATGTTTTATTGACACCTACTAAAATTTATTGTAAGCAGGTATTAGATGTCATTAAAAATGTTGATGTTCACGGTGTAGCTCATATAACAGGTGGAGGCTTTGATGAAAATATTCCAAGAATTTTACAAGAAGGAATGGGTATTGAAATTCATGAGGGCTCTTGGCCAATTTTAGATGTATTTAAATTTTTAGAAAAACATGGCCATATTGACCATAGAGAGATGTTTAATATTTATAATATGGGTATTGGAATGGTTTTAGCTGTTGATAGCAAGGATGTAGAAGAGGTTATTTCAATTCTACATTGTCATGGAGAAAAGGCTTATAATATCGGTGTTATTACTAATAGTGGTATTGTAGATATTAAATAGTATGAAAAGAATTGCGATATTTGCTAGTGGTAGTGGTACAAATTTTGAAGCCTTAGTTTGTGCCTGCGAAAATAAAGCTATAAATGGTCAGGTTGTTTTAATGGTTTGTGATAAGCCCGGTGCCTATGTAATCACTAGGGCTTTAAATCATAATGTCGATATGTTTGTTTTTAATCCTAAGGATTATAAGGGCAAGGCCTTATATGAAAAGGAAATTGTTAATAAGCTTAATGAATATAATATTGATTTAATTTGTTTAGCTGGGTATATGCGCATATGTGGGGAAACATTACTAAATGCCTATTTAGGTAGAATAATAAATATTCACCCAGCCCTATTACCTTCATTTAAAGGAGCACATGGTATTTTAGATGCCTACAATTATGGGGTTAAGGTATTTGGAGTAACTATTCATTATGTTGATAGTGGTGTTGATAGTGGTAAAATTATTGCTCAAAGAGCCTTTGATTATACTGAAGGAGATACCTTAGAGATGGTTGAGCAAAAAATTCATGCTATTGAGCATGAATTATACCCAGAGGTTTTAAAAAAATTATGTGAAGGAGAATAGGTATGAGAAGAGCATTAATTAGTGTTAGTGATAAAACAGGTGTTGTAGAATTTGCTAAAAATCTAATCAGCTGTGGTTTTGAAATTATTGCCACAGGTGGGACAATGAATTTATTAAAATCTAGTGGTGTTGAGGTTATTAATATAGAGGATGTAACAGGTTTTCCAGAAATTTGTGATGGACGTGTTAAGACTCTACACCCTAAGGTTCATGGAGGACTTTTAGCTAGAAGAGATAATTTAAAACATATGAATGAGCTTAAGGAAAACCATATTGAATTAATTGATTTGGTTTGTGTTAATTTATATCCATTTAAACAAACAATTATGCGTAGCGATGTTACGACTGAGCTTGCAATAGAAAACATCGATATTGGTGGACCTTCAATGCTACGTTCAGCTGCTAAAAACTTTCAATCAGTAACTGTTGTTTGTGATCCATTTGATTATGATTTGGTTATCAATGAATTAAAGTCTAACCACGACACTACCTATGAAACTAGATTTAAGCTTTCAGCTAAAGCATTTACTCATACAGCTGAGTATGATTCTATGATTGCAACCTATATGAGAGAAAAGGCTGGATTAAATGAGAAATTATTTATAGAGGCAGATTTAGTTTCAACATTAAGATATGGAGAAAATCCACATCAAAACGCTAAATTTTATGCTTTAGATAAAACATTACCATTTTCCTTAGCTTCTATGCACAAGCTTCATGGTAAGGAATTATCTTATAATAATATTCAAGATGCAAATGCTGCGCTACAAATTGTGGCTGAGTTTGATGAGCCTTTTGTAGTTGGCTTAAAGCATATGAATCCATGTGGAGCTGCCATTGGTAAAGATGTAGTTGAAGCTTGGACTAAGGCTTATAATGCTGATAGTGTAAGTATTTTTGGTGGTATAGTTGCAACTAATCAAACAATTACTAAAGAGGTTGCGTTATTAATGAAGCCAATCTTCTTAGAGGTTATTATAGCTCCAGCCTTTGATAGTGAGGCTATCAAGGTGTTTGAAAAGAAAAAGAATATTCGTCTTATTGAAGTTAATATGACAAAGGATAATCGTAAGACAACTCATATGGTAGCCGTAACAGGTGGTTTATTGGTTCAAGATGCTGATAACTATACAACTACAAAGGTAGTTACTAAGGATATGAATGTAACTAATACTATGCCTACAGATAGAGAAGTTAGTGATATGAATTTCGCTTGGAAAATAGTTAAGCATGTTAAATCAAATGCTATAGTTGTTGTTAAAGATGGTGTAACCTGTGGTGTAGGAGCTGGACAGATGAATCGTATAGGTTCAGCTAAGCTAGCAATTGAACAGGCTCATAGTCTTGGTATAAATGAAGGCTTAGTTTTAGCATCAGATGGCTTTTTCCCATTTGATGATACTGTAAAATATGCAACAGCTAATGGTGTTTGTGCCATTGTTCAGCCTGGTGGAAGTGTAAGAGATGAGGATAGCATCATTGCCGCAAATGAAGCTAAAATACCTATGCTAGTGACTGGTATGCGTCACTTCAAGCACTAATATGGCAAGAGTTTTAGTTGTTGGTGGCGGTGGACGTGAGCATGCTATCGTCCATGCCTTAAGTAAATCAAGTAAGGTTAGTCAAATTTATGCGGCACCTGGTAATGCAGGTATTGCTAAGCTTGCTGTTTGCGTTAATATTAAAGATACAGATGTTGATAATTTAGTTAATTTCGCTAAATATGAAAAAATTGATTTAGTTGTTATTGGACCTGAGGCTTCTTTAGCTTTAGGTATTGTAGATAAAATGATAGAGGCTGGAATAAAGGTATTTGGACCTACTAAGGCGGCAAGTCAGATTGAATGTAGTAAAAAGTTTGCAAAAGACTTGATGCTAAAGTATAATATACCTACAGCCAAATATCAATCTTTTGATAAATATGAACAAGCCGTTAGCTATGTAGAGGGTTTATCATTACCTATCGTTTTAAAATACGATGGCTTAGCTGCTGGTAAGGGTGTTGTTATAGCCTATTCAATTGATGAAGCAATTGAAACCTTAAAGGATATGCTATTAGATGATAAATTTGGTCATGGTAAGGTCGTTATAGAGCAATATTTAGAGGGCTTAGAGTTTTCATTCATGTGCCTAGTTGATCATGAACATGTTTACCCTCTTGAAATGGCTCAGGATCATAAACGAGCTTATAATGATGATTTAGGACCAAATACTGGCGGTATGGGTGCTTATTCACCTTTACCATTTATAACTAAGGAAGACTATGACTTTGCTTTAAATGAAATAATGATTAAAACCAGCAAGGCTATGGTAAATGAAGGTATTCCTTTTACGGGAGTTTTATATGGCGGTTTAATGAAAACCAAGGATGGAATCAAGGTTATTGAATTTAATGCAAGATTTGGTGATCCAGAAACTGAGGTTGTATTACCTCGCTTAAAAAGTGATATTTATGATGTCTTTATGGCTATAATTAATCATGAAGAGCCAAAATTAGTATGGGATGATTCTTATACTATTGGTATTGTTTTAGCTACAAAGGGCTACCCAGGACATTATGAAAAGGGCTTTATCATTGAAAATGCTGATTCAGATGATATTTATCATATGGGTACAAAAATAGATGATAATGGTAATCTTGTTACAAATGGTGGACGTGTATTGTTTGCCGTTGGTAAGGGTAAGAGTCTTAAAGAGGCTAATCAAAAGGCTATAGAGCTTGTCAAAGAAATAAAGTGTGATGCTTTATTCTATAGAACTGATATTGGGGCTAAGGCATATAGAAAATAGTAGGTGATATGATGGGAAAGGTAATAAGTGGTAAGGAACTTTCGCTAAAGAAAAGAGCTTACATGAAGAATGAAGTAATTAAACTAGAAAATAAATATGGCCGTAAGCCACATTTAGCTGTTATTTTAATTGGTGATGATCCAGGCTCAGTGTCATATGTTAAGGGCAAGGAAAAGGCATGCTTAGAGGTTGGTGTAAAAAATACAACCATAGTAAGGCCTAAGGATATAACTCAAGAGGAATTACTTAGTATTATTCACGATTTAAATTGTGATCCTTATGTTGATGGTATATTAGTTCAGCTACCACTACCTAGTCATATTAATCAAACATTTATTATAAATTCTATATCACCTGATAAGGATGTAGATGGCTTCCACCCTCAAAATGTGGCAAGTCTTTATCTTAAGCAACCAGGAATTATCCCTTGTACGCCTAAGGGAATTATTGAAGTTTTAGATAGTGAAAATATCGATATAGAGGGAAAAAAAGCCTGTGTTGTTGGTAGAAGTAATATAGTTGGCTTACCTGTTAGTAAGCTTTTACTTGATAAAAATGCAACAGTAACCATTGCTCATAGTAGAACCAAAAATTTAAAAGAGGTAACTAAAAATGCTGATATTTTAATAATAGCAGTTGGTAAGCCTTTATTTATTAAAGAGGATATGGTAAAGCCAGGAGCAGTTGTTATAGATGTTGGTGTTAATAGACATCCTATAACAAATAAGCTTTGTGGTGATGTTGATTTTGATAACATTAAGGATAAGGCTTCCTTCATTACGAAGGTGCCAGGAGGAATTGGACCTATGACCATTTCCTGTTTAATAGAAAATACAATAGAATGCTTTTTAAAGCACGTGGAGGATTAGTATGATTGAACGTTACAGTAGACCCGTAATGCGTAAAATTTGGACTGAAGAAAACAAATTTAATGCCTATTTAAAGGTTGAGACTTTAGCTTGTAGAGCTTGGAGTGAGCTTGGAGTAATTCCTAAAGAGGATGTTGATTTGATTGAAGCAAATGCTAAATTTGATATTCAAAGAATCTATGAAATTGAACAACAAACTAAGCATGATGTTGTGGCCTTCACAAGAGCTGTTAGTGAATCATTAGGTGAAGAAAGAAAATGGGTGCACTATGGATTGACATCAACAGATGTTGTAGACACCGCAAATGGCTATTTAATGAAGCAGGCCAATGAAATTCTTTATAAGGACATAACAGATTTTATGGATGTTTTATATAAACAAGCTCTTCGCTTTAAGAATACTCCTTGTATTGGTAGAACTCATGGTATTCATGCAGATATAACCTCTTTTGGCTTAAAATGGGTTTTATGGCATGAGGAAATGAAGAGAAATTTAGAAAGATTTAAGGAAGCAGCTAAGCATATTGAGGCAGGTAAAATGAGTGGTGCTGTAGGAAATTTTGCTAATATACCACCTTTTATTCAAGATTTTGTATGTGAAAAGTTAGGCATTGAATCAGCTAATATATCTACTCAGGTTTTACAAAGAGATCGTCATGCTTATTATATGGCTACTTTGGCTTGTATTGCAGCTTCATTAGAACAAATGGCTTTTGAAATAAGAAATTTACAGCGTACTGAGGTTCATGAACTAGAGGAGGCTTTCTCTAAAGGTCAAAAGGGATCATCAGCTATGCCTCATAAAAGAAATCCAATTTCTTCAGAAAATATTTGTGGCTGTGCAAGAGTAATGCGTGGCTATATGGTTACATTCTATGAAAATGTAGCTTTGTGGCATGAACGTGATATTTCCCACTCTTCTACTGAGCGTATTATTTTACCAGATGCTACAATGCTTTTAGATTATATGCTTAATAGATTTAGAGGTATTTTAGAAAATGTAGTTGTTTATCCACAAACAATGCTTGAAAATATTTATAAGACTAATGGTGTTATATTTGCTCAACGTGTTATGAATGCCCTTATTGAAAAAGGTTTACCTCGCGAGGAGGCTTATGACACAGTTCAGCCAATAGCTATGATTGCTTATAATGAAAAGAAGGATTATCAAACATTATTATTAGATAATGAAAAGGTTATGAAGCATTTAACAACAGAAGAATTAAAATCATGCTTTACATTAGATTATTATTTTAAAAATGTTGACTTTATCTATAATCGTTGTCAAATTGTAGAAAAATAAGGAGTTAAATATGCAAAGCGAAAAAATATTAGTATTAGATTTTGGTGGTCAATATAATCAATTGATTGCTAGAAGAGTAAGGGAGTGCAATGTGTATTGTGAGGTGCATCCTTACAATATGCCAATTGAAAAAATTAAAGAATATAATCCTAAGGGAATAATTTTCACAGGAGGACCTAATAGTGTTTATGGTGATGATTCACCTCTTTGTGATAAAAAAATATTTGATTTAGGATATCCTATTTTAGGTATTTGTTATGGCTGTCAATTTATGGCTTATTCTTTAGGTGGTAATGTTATGCATGCACCAGTATCAGAATATGGTAAGACCTTAACAAATGTTGTAAATGATAGCATTTTATTTAAAAATGTAAATAAAGAAACAATTGTATGGATGAGCCATACAGATTATGTTTCTAAAACTCCTGAGGGTTTTAAGATTACTGCCTCAACTTCAAAATGTCCTATTGCCGCAATGGAAAATAAAGAAAAGAAGCTTTATGCAGTTCAATTTCATCCAGAGGTAATGCATTCTGTTGAGGGTATGAAGATGCTTAAAAACTTCGTTAATGATGTTTGTCTATGCCATGGAGAGTGGAAAATGGCTGATTTTGCTAAAACAACTATCGAAGAAATAAAAAAGAAAGTTGGCTCTGGAAAGGTATTATGTGCCCTATCTGGTGGAGTTGATAGTAGTGTGGCAGCTGTTTTATTATCTAAAGCAGTTGGTGAGCAATTAACCTGTGTTTTTGTAGACCATGGTTTACTACGTAAAAATGAAGGTGACGAGGTTGAAGCTGTATTTGGACCTAATGGTAATTATAAGCTTAATTTCATTAGAGTAAATGCCCAAGAAAGATTTTATAATAAACTAAAAGGTGTTACTGAGCCTGAAAAGAAAAGAAAAATCATTGGCGAGGAATTTATAAGAGTTTTTGAAGAGGAAGCTAAAAAGATTGGAGCCGTTGATTATCTAGTTCAAGGCACAATTTATCCAGATGTTATTGAAAGTGGTCTTGGAAAATCAGCAACAATTAAGTCTCATCATAATGTAGGTGGTCTTCCTTCAGTAGTTAATTTCAAAGAAATAATCGAACCACTTCGCTTATTATTTAAAGATGAGGTTCGTAAGGTTGGTCTAGAACTTGGTATTCCTGATTATCTAGTTTATCGTCAGCCATTCCCAGGTCCTGGTCTTGGTATTCGTATTATTGGCGAGGTAACAGCTGAAAAGGTAAAAATTGTTCAAGATGCTGATTATATCTATCGTGAAGAAATTAAAAAGGCTGGCATCGATAAGGATTTAGGTCAATACTTTGCCGCTCTAACTAATATGCAAAGCGTAGGTGTAATGGGCGATGAAAGAACCTATGATTATGCCATAGCCTTAAGAGCTGTTATGACTTCAGACTTTATGACCGCTGATTGGGCTAGAATTCCATATGATGTAATTGATATTATTTCAAGAAGAATTGTAAATGAGGTTAAAGGTGTTAATAGAGTACTCTTAGATTGTACTTCTAAGCCACCTGCAACAATAGAATTTGAATAGTAGTTAGCTTGCAAGTAAATAAATATTTAGAGGCTTTTACAAAGTAATGTAGAGGCCTCTTATTTAATAACTGACAGTAAAAATATTATTTTGTAGGTTATATAAATGTAACAATTGTTTCATAAAAGAAACATCAAATTAAAATTTGGAGATGTAAAATGGAGTTTAGAGAAATTGACAAAACAAACTATTGGGATTGTATAGCATTAACCATTGATAAAAGCCAAGAGAGATTTGTCGCCGACAACAAGCAATCGTTGGTGGAAGCGGCTTACGAGGACGGACTATATACTTTGTGAATCTACCACGAAGAAACAATGGTGGGATTCATTTTGTATGACTACGATGATACCTTCCCAGGATGGTCTATGAGTCGTTTTATGATCGGCAAACAGTTTCAGGGGAAAGGTCTCGGCAAACAAGCGGTGTTGGCATTTCTTGATTACTTCAAGAATAAACACAATGCCGATAAACTGTATATAAGCGTGTCTTTGGAAAATACGATTGCACTCAAAATGTATACCTCAATCGGCTTTGAGAAACTTAAAGAAATAGAGTACACATTTTTAGGTAGCAAGTTTAGAGAAATGCAGATGGTCAAAGAACTATAATAGATGAGTAAATTCCTATTTATCGTTTTATATAAAAAACCTCTATTAAGAGTAAATTAATACTCAAGATAGAGGTTTTTTATTCATTAGGAAATTGTAAATTAGTATATAAAACACTTATACAACCACAAAAATCCTAGACATAGGATTTGCCTAGGAGAAGTTATTCAG
This sequence comes from Candidatus Avacholeplasma faecigallinarum, assembly GCA_018715825.1. GTDB lineage: Bacteria > Bacillota_I > Bacilli_A > Acholeplasmatales > Anaeroplasmataceae > Anaeroplasma > Anaeroplasma faecigallinarum. The sequence continues at coordinate 331 of DVKU01000134.1, read as the reverse complement.
TTAATTTATTATCTTTTATATTTGTTTTTCTTTTTGTAAATAGTTTCTAGTCAATCTCATTATACAATAGAAGAATTTTTTGATAATTTACAACACCAATTAATTTCAAAACATAGCTTATAATTTAATATACTAAAACACCTAACTTTTTAATGTTTGGTATTGAACATCCTTTTTAATTCTATATTATACAAATACTTCTGGCATATTAAATTTAATTTCTTCTATTTCTTTTAAAATTGATTTTGAATCACAGTCTAATATAGATATTTTTATTTTAGGTTTTTCATCATATTCAATATATCTATATCTATTTTTATAAATATATATT
>DVKU01000133.1 GCA_018715825.1 Candidatus Avacholeplasma faecigallinarum | reverse complement strand
TATACATTATATTTTTAATTTATACAATCTTTTATTTTGCGATTAGCCTTTCTTAGAAAAAATATAATTCAATTTTATTACAACAAAATAAATTTGCACAAATGTGTCTAAATTGACATTTTATATTATTTATAATATAATAACAATGTTTTTCGACAAATATGGAGGTCAAATTATGTTAAAAGTAGGATTAGATATAGGCTCAACTACTATTAAATGCGTAGTCTTAGATGATAATAAAAATATTATTTATACTGATTATAAACGCCACTACTCACATATTAAAGATAATATTACTTCTAAATTAAAGGAATTATTAGATAAAAAAATAATTGATACGACTGCTAATATAGCTATTTCAGGTTCTGCCGGTATGGGTATTGCCGATAGTATGCATATTCCCTTTGTTCAAGAGGTATATGCCACAAGAATTGCCGCTAATGAGCTAATTCCTGGTACTGACTGTATAATAGAGCTTGGAGGCGAAGATGCTAAAATATTATTTTTAACTGATGGAATGGAAGTTAGAATGAATGGCTCTTGTGCTGGTGGTACTGGAGCATTTATAGATCAAATGGCAACATTACTTGATATAGATGTTACTGAAATCAATGGACTTGCCCTACAACATCAAAAATTGTATTCAATTGCTTCTAGATGTGGTGTTTTTGCCAAAAGTGACATTCAACCACTTTTAAATCAAGGAGCTTCAAAATCAGATATAGCTGCTTCTATTTTTTATGCTGTTGTAAATCAAACCATCGGTGGATTAGCCCAAGGAAGAGAGATAACAGGTAAAATAGCTTATTTAGGAGGACCATTAACATTTTTATCAGAACTAAAAAATAGTTTTGATAAGGTCTTACACACTGAGGGTATTTGCCCTGAATATTCATTATATTATGTGGCAATTGGGGCTGCATTATGTGCTAAGGAGCCTATCGATGTATTAAAAACTCTAGATGCCCTAAGCAAATTCGTTAATCAATCCACATACCAATATAATTCACCATTGTTTGAAAATGAAGAAGAATACCAAAAATTTGTTGAGCGTCATGCCAAGGCAAAGGTTGATGCCTTATCTTTAGATGGATATGATGATGATTTGTATTTGGGTATAGACTCAGGTTCAACAACATTAAAATTTGTTTTAATAGACAATGATGAAAATATTAGGTTTGAAAGCTATCAGCCAAATAAAGGAAATCCCGTAGCTGTAATTAAGGATATTTTTACAAGCTTATACGAAAAATATCCTAATTTAAAAATTAAAGCCTCTGCTTCTACTGGCTATGGTGAGGATTTAGTTAAAAATGCCTTTACTTTAGATGGTGGATTAGTAGAAACTATGGCCCATTTTACTGCAGCTAAGAAGTTTATGCCAAATGTTGATTTTATTATCGACATTGGTGGACAGGATATAAAATGCTTTAAAATTGAAAACAACACAATTTCTAATATCTTTTTAAATGAAGCCTGTTCATCTGGCTGTGGATCATTTTTACAAACATTTGCTAACGCTTTAGGCTATGATATAAAAGAATTTGCTAAATTAGGTCTTATGGCTAAAAAGCCAGTAGACTTAGGATCAAGATGTACTGTTTTTATGAACTCATCAGTAAAACAAGCTCAAAAGGATGGGGCAACTATAGATAACATTTCTGCTGGTTTATCAATTTCAGTAGTTAAAAACGCTCTTTATAAGGTTATAAGAGCCACAAATAAAAAGGCTTTAGGCCAACACATAGTTGTCCAAGGAGGAACATTTTTAAATCAAGCTGTTCTAAGAGCATTTGAAAAAGAGTTAGATTTAGAGGTGGTTTGTCCTAATATTGCTGGTTTAATGGGAGCCTATGGGGCAGCCTTATATGCTAAGAGCTTAAAGATTTCTAAAACTACTACTATTTCCAAGGAAGGATTAGCTAATTTTATTCACGAAGTTAAAAATATTCAATGTCAAGGCTGTAATAATCATTGCTTATTAACTATTAATTCCTTTGGTGACAATCATAACAAATTTATTAGTGGTAACAAATGCGAAAAGCCTATAGCAAAAAAGAATACTATTAAAGGTGATAATTTATATGATTTTATAAGATTAAAGCTACAAAGCTATAAACCAATGGTTGGTAAAAGAGGCAAAATAGCTATTCCATTAGTTTTAAATATGTATGAGCTATTCCCATTTTGGTATACCTTCTTTACAACTTTAGGCTTTGAGGTAGTTAATAGTGGCTTTTCTAATGCTAAAATTTATACCTTAGGACAACACACTATACCATCTGATACAGTTTGCTATCCAGCTAAGCTAGTTCACGGCCATATTGAAAAGCTTATTGATGATGGCAACAATATGATTTTTTATCCATGTATGTCTTATAACATTGATGAACACCTTGGTGATAATCACTTTAACTGTCCAATAGTAGCCTATTATCCACAAACTATTTTAAATAACGTCAATAAAGTTCATTCTATCACCTTTATAAGTGATTTCGTTAGTATTCATGATAAAAAGGTATTTATGGAAAAAATATATAAAACACTTTATCAATATTTTAATGTTACAAAACAAGAAATTAAAGAAGCTGCAACCCTAGCATATAACGAATATGATAACTACCTAACTCATATACGTAGTGAGGCTGATAAGTATATCCAAAAGGCTAGAGAAGAAAATAGACCAATTATCGTTTTAGCTGGTCGTCCTTATCACGTTGATCCACAGGTAAGTCATGGAATAGATGACTTAATTTCAAGCTTTGGCGCTACAGTTATAACTGAGGATTCAATTTCAAATAAAATTAAAAAATTCCCAGTTAATGTCTTAAATCAATGGACATATCATTCTAGATTATATGCTGCATGTAAATACTGTACTGAAAATAATGATACTAATTTAATTCAACTAGTATCATTTGGTTGTGGCCTAGATGCCATCACAACTGATGAATGCAAGGATATTCTAGAAAGAAACGATAAAATTTATACTCAAATAAAAATTGATGAAATAACAAACCTAGGTGCAGTTAAAATCAGGTTAAGAAGCCTATTTGCTGCCTTAAAGCAAAAGGAGGAAAAATAATGCAGGAAATAAATAATTACCCTAAATTTACTGCCGACATGAAAAAAACTCACACTATATTAATTCCTTCTATGTTAGAATTTCATATGGCTTTATTTGAAGCTGTATTAAAATTAGAGGGTTATAAGGTTGAAATAATGAAAAACGAGGGACCTAGTGTAGTTGAAGAGGGACTAAAATACGTTCATAACGATACCTGCTATCCTGCTCTATTAGTTATAGGCCAATTTATTGATAATTTAAATCACCGCAAGGATTTAGATAAAGTGGTTCTTTTAATAACTCAAACTGGTGGAGGATGTAGAGCCTCTAATTATATACACCTATTACGTAAGGCATTAGTTAAAGCTGGATATGGCTTTATACCTGTTGTTTCTCTTAATGCCTCTAACCTAGAAAAGGATAGTGGTTTTTCCTTAAACCTTTCACTTTTAAAAAAGATTGTAACTGCCATGACATATGGCGATACAATTATGTATCTTTATAATAAAACTAGATCATATGAAGTAAATAAAGGGGAATCAAAAAAATTAGCCACTAGCATCATAGAAGATTTAAAGCAGCAATTTACTAGCAATAAGGGTGTATCATTTTTCCAAATGAAGAAAAATATCCGCAATATTGCTAAAAGCTTTGATAATATTAAGCTAGACTTATCACATGCCAAACCAAAGGTTGGTATCGTTGGAGAAATATATGTAAAATATGCACCACTTGGCAACAATCATCTGGAGGAATTTTTAGTTTCTCAGGGAGCTGAGGTAATGGTTCCTGGACTATATGGCTTTATATTGTATTGCCTATATAATAGTATTTATGATTATAAATTTTATAAAGGCTCAAAACTAAAAATGGATGTTTCAAAATTAATCATTAGTTATTTAAGACGTCGTGAAAAGGTTATGATTGAAAGCATAGCTAAAACTAAATTTACTCCTATGCAATACTTCTCTCACACTAAAGATTTATCTAATGGTGTTCTATCTCACGGTACAAAAATGGGAGAAGGCTGGCTATTAACAGCTGAAATGATGGAGCTTATAGAAACAAACTATGAAAATATAGTTTGTACTCAACCATTTGGTTGCCTACCAAATCATATTTGTGGTAAGGGAGTAATGAAAAAAATTAAATCAATTCATCCAAATTCAAACATAGTGGCAATTGACTATGATCCATCCGCTACTAGAGTAAATCAAGAAAATAGAATAAAATTAATGCTTTCAATAGCAAGAGAAAGAATTAAGGAGGATGAAAAAGCAAATTTATAATTGCTTAAATAATATGATTTTTAAAAATGTCTCTACCGAGGAAAAAAATAATTTATTAAAATCTATTAAGCCTATCACCAAAGAATATTTTCGTCAAGAATTAATTTTTGAAGAAAATGCTCTTTGTGATAAGATAGCCATAATTAGACGTGGTTGCGTAAAAGCTAAAATCTTTTATCAGGATGGTCATGAAACAGTTATAAGAATTCTTAATCAAAATGAAATTATAGGCTTGTCATTAATTTTCTCATCTTTACCGTATTATAAAGCTTCATTTTATGCTGAAACTTTAACAACTATAACCTTAATTAGCAAACTTGATCTATTAAAAATGATGAGGGAAAATGATACAATTCAGAAAAATATACTTTCATTAATAAGTGACTATTCAATAGAACAAAGTAATCATATTAGACTTTTATCTTACAAAACTATAAGACAAAAGCTATGTGCTTTTTTATATATGCAAGCAAAAGAAAAAAAAGCAACTACTTTTTTAATTAACTATACTAAAACTGAATTAGCTTTATTTTTAAACGTTGAAAGACCTTCATTGTCAAAAGAACTTTCTAAGCTAATTCAAGAAGGGTTAATAGCTAATCAAAATAAGCTTTACACCATTATAAATGAAAAGAAATTAAGTGAGGAATTATAATCCTTCTACCTTTATAATTTGTCTAAAAGCTATTTTAGTCTTAGAAGATAAATATAGCTCTTTATAAATTAAATCAAGATGTTCTATTAAACCGACATAATCCTTAGTCTTATTTTTTAATCTATAGGTTAAATTAACTTGTTTATTTTGGGTGTAGCAGGTTTGAAGAAATTCAGCCATTTTAAAGCATTGAGTCATATTATCATTCCTTATAAAATTTATCTTATATTACTATATATGAATAAAAATAAAAAAATACTATATTAAAAATATTATTATATTAAAAAATTTCATAATTATAGCCGCTACAATAGTGGCTTTTTAATTTATTTTTTCCAAAGATCTTTATATAAATTAAAAAAATCTTCAAAACTGAAGATTTTTAATTTACTTATTTATCTTGTAACATAGCTTTAAATTCATTGTAGATATTATCTTCTGTAAAGCCATACTCCTCATAAATATATTTTAAAGGCATTGATGAACCAAATACATCTATTCCATGAACCTTATCTGCATATTTATACCAAGACATTGATGAACCCATTTCTACAGCCATTGTCTTTTTTAATCTTTTTGGTAAAATTGATTCCTTATACTCATCAGACTGTTTATCAAAAATAAACATAGATGGCATAGAAACAACACGAACATAGATTCTTTCCTTTTCTAATCGCTTACTTACCTCAAGACATAATGACAATTCACTGCCACAAGTAACAAAGGCATACTGAGGTATATGTTTTGGTTCAAAAGCAATATATGCACCTTTTGATACTCCTTCAGAGCTTGTACATTCTAAATTAGGCAAGGCCTGTCTTGAAGATACAATTACAGTAGGGCAATCAGTTTCATTAAATGCATATAACATAGCTGCAGTCATTTCAGTAGCATCGGCAGGTCTAAATACATTAGTATTAGGCATGCTTCTAAACATAGTTAATTGCTCAACAGGCTGGTGAGTTGGACCATCCTCTCCTACACAAACAGTATCATGAGAAAAGAAAAATAAACTAGGTAAGTGCATAATTGCAGCTAAACGGACAGCAGGCTTTAAATAGTCGCTAAATACAAAGAAACCAGAACAAAAGCCTCTTAATCCACCATGAAGAGTTATACCATTAGTGATTGCCGCCATAGCATGCTCACGAACACCAAATTTGATATTTCTTCCAAGAGGATTATTTTGACCAAAAACTCCATCTGCTCCCTTAACCATTGTAGAGGCAGTTAAATCTGCTGAACCACCAATAATATTAGGAAGCTTAATAGATAACCAATCCAAAACCTTACCCATTACTTTTCTAGTTGATTCTTTAGTATTAGGCTCATATTTAGGTAAGTCGTCAAAATTATCAATTTTAACTGTATTATACATAAAATCACAAAGTAATTTATAATCTTCTGGGAAGGCCTTAGAATACCTATTTAATTCTTCATTCCACAATGAATCTTCTTTATTACCTCTATTTATAACATGCTCAGTATAGAAATCTCTAACACTATCAGCTATATCAAATGGTGCTTCATTATAACCTAAAAATTTTCTTAAAGCCTTGATATCCTCATCTGGCATAGGCTTGCCATGTACAGATGATTCACCACTATTTGGAGCACCATAGCCAATAATTGTTTTAATTTCAATTATAGTAGGCTTTGTTGTTGACTCCTTGGCAAATTCAATAGCCTTATCAATATCATCAACATTATTTCCATCGGATACGAAAAGATATTGCCAACCCATTGATTCAAATTTCTTTTGAGTATTTTCACTATTTGCTAGTGAAACATCACCATCTAGTTGAACATCGTTTGAATCATATAAAAGAATTAATTTACCTAAACCTAAATGACCTGCTAAAGAAATAGCCTCCATAGCTACTCCTTCCTGCAAATCACCATCACCACATAATACATAGGTGTAATGATTAATAATATCAAAATCACTTTTATTAAATCTACTAGCTAAATATTGTTCAGCGATAGCAAATCCAACGGCTGAGGCAATACCTTGACCAAGTGGTCCTGTTGTAATTTCAACACCAGGAGTATGACCATACTCAGGATGACCTGGAGTAATACTTCCTTTTTGTCTAAAATTCTTTAAATCCTCTATAGTTATCGCATAACCACTTAAATGCAGTAGCATATATAGTAAAATCGAACCATGTCCTGCAGATAAAACAAAGCGATCACGATTAAACCATTCTTCATCTGAAGAATTTATATTTAAATGTCTAGTAAATAAAGTATGACAAATAGGGGCCGCACCTAAAACAATTCCGGGGTGACCACTATTAGCACGATTTATTATTTCAGCACCTAAAACTCTTAGGGTGTTAATACATTTTATATCCTGTTGACTCATTATACTACTCCTATAATCTAATATTACTCAGATTTTTTGTTAGTTTCATCTACGACTTCGCTTATATTTTCATCACTAATAGAATCTAACTTTTCATCTTTAATCTCATTATTTTCATTTGAATCTTTTAAATTTAAATCTTGATATTCTATATTACTATTTTCTTCAGATTCGTTAGATTTATTCTCATCTTCGTTGTTTTCTACCTCTTCATCTTGAGGGTATAGTTTTTGATAGTAATCATCCATATATTCCTTTTGAGCATCTAAAAGCTTATCAAATCTATTTTCACCTAACAATTTAATTATTTGATCTCTACTATTAATATTTTCTGCCATTATTTTTTTCTTGGTTTTAGAATTACAAACCATCATCGCTATAAACGCAACCACCAAAATACCAATAGCTACAAAATTACCTATAGAACCTAAAAACATTGATCCTATACAAGCGATTAATGCCACTACCATTAAAGGAATTATGACGTAGCGTGAAAACTTTTTCGAAATAACCTCGGTTTTATCCCAAAATTCTACCCAAATCTTATTAACCTGTAGAGTATATAATTCTCCAACAGTTTCATAATAACCCTTTTCTAAAAACAATCTATAATTAACTCCATCTACAGAAGACCAGACAGCAAATTGTCCTTTATTGATAAACTCTTCTTCAACTCCATTAAAATCTCCCATATAATAAAGTTCAATTTTACGATTATCAAACTCTTGAGTTTCAATTGGTTGAATACCTTCTGCAACTGAATAAAGCTTTGGATTAATCCTCACAAATATCACCTTTTATACTTTTATTAGTATCCTTTCATAAAAAATATATAAACATTATACCATAACAAAGTATGAAAATAAAGAAACATTTAAAAATATAGTCAAATAAAAAAGGTTTATTAATCTTTATTTAATGATT
>DVKU01000132.1 GCA_018715825.1 Candidatus Avacholeplasma faecigallinarum | reverse complement strand
AATCATTAAATCTTTTACTACCCTTAGAAAAGAAAAATGAGGTTAGTAATAAAAATGGTACTGTAGGTATAATTGGTAATACTACTCCTATGATACCTAAGCCTAAGGTAATAAATCCTAAAATACAATATATAATTCTCATAAATTAGCTCCTTTGAAATATGTGTTTAAATAATAATATAGGATGCTTAAATAGCATTCTTGGCCCACTATATCGCATTACTTCTTTCATAAGATTCTGCATATCCTTTTTATAGCAATGAATCTTACATTTAGAACAAAATTTCTTTTTATCTTGGAAAGGACATTTGTCTAATCTTAAATACGCATAGTTTAATAACTGTATTAATCGCTCGTTTTCTTCTAAGGGAATTTTATCATGGCCTTTAGAATACTCACTTATCATAAGCTTTACAATTCTTTTTTCCTTTTCTATTTTCATACATTATCCTCCGATGGTATCTATAAAAATGAATTACAATAAATATAATTAATAAAATACTAGTTGTTTTATGGGCTATATTAAATATCATTGCATCATTTTTAAAGGCCATAATTCCTAATATGAACACTAACAACAAATAAATAAAAAACAACCATTTTTTCCAATTCATATTTGCTCTATATATTATTAAGTGAACTATTATCATAATTAAAAATAAACAACCAACCATTTTATGTATAACCATCCCTGTTAAAAAGGGAACAATACATATTAAAAATAATATTGCTAAAATAAAACAAAATATCTTCTTCATAAAAATCTCCAGTTAGTGTAGACTAATTATTTCTTAAAATTAAAAGTTAGTTTAAACTAACCATAATAAGTTTATACTATAATTATCCTTTTGTCAAATGAAATTTTTACCAAAAAAAAGCATTTCGAAAACTCGAAATGCCATTTAACCTTTAATTGTAGATAATTCTACAGGCATATAATAACAAACGCCATGAGCATTTGTTTCTACTCCTGCTTTTTCCTTAATTAAAGTAACTGATTTATCAGCTATTTCTTTTGGTAAAATACTTAAAACAATTTCCTTTTCACTATCAATTGTGATTCCTAAAATAGATTTAGACTTACCATATGAGCCTCTTGCGTTTAATATGGTTGCCCCACTTCCACCACATTCTCTAATTAAATCAACAACTAAAGAAGCAAATCCAGCATTAACTATTACATATAAGGCCTTTAAATTTGTCATATTTTTCCTCCTAATATCCTATTTGTTCTAAGCTTATACTATAAGCAATTCCTGTATTAAGCTTATCAAAGCTATATTCTTTATTTAAAACATCAATTAATTCCTGACAGGCTTTGTGGTAAGCTAGGCATGCTAAAAGTATTTTTTTTCTTTCCACATTTAATCCCAAAGCTTTAGATACATAACTAGCCTTATATGATCCATTGGCATATAGACTTGTTATTCCAAAAACTTTATATTTTTTTAATAATTCAATATACTTTTTCTTATCATTACGATTAGCAATAATAACAAAATACATAATATCATTATCCTGCATTATAAATCCTCCCTTGTATGAGCATTTTGTAAAAATTCCTCAAGTTCACTTTTAATAAGCAATCCCAAAGCTTTTGAGCTTTTATTAGCTCTATCATAAACTATTCCTAATAACTGTATTGCTATTAATGGTGTTACCGAAATAAAGGCAATAATGCCAAAGCCATTTGTTAAAATAGATTCATCTCCGGCCATATTTTTACAAACCATTTGAGCAATACCTAAGGTTAGTGGTGTCAAAAAGGCTGAAGTTAAAGCTCCTCCTGTAACACCACCAGAATCAAATGCTAAGCCAACAAACATCTTAGGAGTGAATATCATCATGACTAATGATAAAAGATATAATGGTATTAAAAAATATAGTATATTTATTTGCGTAATAATTTTTAATATCGATAATAATGAGGCAAAACCAATCCCTATTGCCAAAGTAATTTTAATGGTTTTATTTTTGATATGACCATTAGTAAGTTCTTCTATCTGATTAGCCAAGACAGTAACAGCTGGCTCAGATAGAGTTATGCTAGCACCAAGAACAAAGCCTACTATTAATAAAAGCCAGTAGAATCCGTTTGGCCTATTTTGATCAAAAAAGGCTTGACCGATATGCTGACCCGCAAAACCAAATCCATAATCTATACCTGATAAAAATATCAATAAACCAAAATAAACAGGAATTACTCCTATAATCATTTTTAAAAATTCTTTTTTAGGAATTTTAAGCATAAATATTTGAAAAGGAATTGAAATTAATATTATAGGTAAAATTGCTAAAAGCACATCCTTTAGGTTTACAACTATAGTAGCTAAAAGTGTTGAATTTGAGCTTAAATCATAATCGTTTGCTGGAGGTAAACTACCATTATTAGCAATTTTTAAGATAATACCATACAATAGCACAAATATAATTGGTCCAACAGAGGCTATTCCTATTATACCAAATGAATCATCGTTTGTTTTATTTTTAGAAAAAGTAATAGAAATACCCATACCCAAAGCCAATATAAATGGTACTGATACATCTCCTGTTGTAGCTCCACTAGCATCAAATGCTAAGGCTACAAACTCCTTAGGTGCAAATAAAACAATAATAAATACTAATATGTATAATCCACCAAACATATACTTAATATTTATATCTTTTAATATTCTATATAAAGCTAGAGCCACACAAATACCTATTCCAGTTGATGTTACCCAAATAAATAGTGTCATATTTATAGCTGGTAATATTAAATTAGCTTGCTTAGATAAAACCGAGATAGCTGGTTCTGCTACTGTTGCTAGAAGACCAAATACAAAACCAAATAAAATAATAACAATTGTCTTTTTATATTTTGCAAAGGCTCCACCTATTAAATGCCCAATTGGTAAAATACTGCTTTCTAAGCCTACTAAAAATAAAGATTGACCAATTACTACTGAAGCATAGCCAATAGTTAGTTTACCGTAGTCATTTATATTTTCTAATGGTGCTATTAATAAACATACTATTATTATTAAAAGTAACGGTAAAGATGATATAAAGGTATCCTTTAAAGTGTTTAATAGTTTCATATATATCCTCCTTATCGTATGTTATTCTATCATTAGTAATTTCTTTTTACAATTATATATTTACTGCTTTTTAATAAGGCTATACGTTTACATAAAAAATAGCTATTATTTAAATAGCCATTTTTTATTCATCTATAAAATCTATAGACATAACATTTTCGACATATGGTGATATTTCTTCAACTAAATCTAAATGCTCTTGACAAATTGGAAACATTTTTGCTCCATCCTCATCATAAAAATAGGCAATGTAGACAATATCAGCAAATATTGGCTTACCAATTATTGGTAAATTTTTTTCAAAAGAAACACAGATCCTGTTTTTAACTATTAATGGGCATTCTTCCAATTTTTTTAATTGCTCAACAACAAAACCTTCCATACTTTTATTACTTAATTGATACATTGTAATATGTTTAACCATAAATATACCTCCACAAAAACTATAACCTACTTTATTTATATAAAAAAATATAGTTATTGTCAAATAATCAGCCAAAATTAATGCTGTAGGTTAATAATTTTAGCGTTATTTAGGGTATCACCGTAATGATTTATCGAAATAACAATTTTATCTTTAGAATATTTATTTATAAGGCTAATAATTTTTTTACTAGTTGAAGGATCAATTTTAGCATTCATTTCATCTAAAAAAATAACCCTACTATCAAAAATTAATATTCTAGCTATATTAAACAAAGCTAGCTCCCCAGAGGAATACTCGGATTTGTTTAATTTAATATCTATGTTCATAATATAGTCTAATCCTACATCAGCTAAGGCCTGATAAACCTTTTGTTTGGAAATAGCTGAATTTCTAAATGTTAATTCCTCATAAATACTTCCACCACTAAAAAATGGCTCTTGATATATAACCTGAAAATACTTTATACGCATTTTATCATCCATGAGGTAGGTAGGAAAATTATTTATTAAAACCTCACCACTATTTGGCTTTAATATTCCTAAAGCTAATTTCAATAAGGTGGACTTACCACTTCCTGATGGTCCTTGAATAGCAATTTTGTCGTTTTGCTTGATTGTTAATGAAAAATTAGAAATAACATCTTCACTTTTATAACCAAAAGAAACATTTTTAAAAACTATATTTAAATCACCATTAAGATTTATATTTTGTTTAGTATCATCAATTGGCAATTTAAATAATCCATCTATTCTTTTGACTGCAGCTAGGCTTTTTTGAATAGTTTGAATTTCCATTGTAAAGCTTTCAATCGGTGTAAATAAATCAGTGATTAGAGTTATTGCTGATACGATCATACCTACACTCATATTGAAAATAGAGCTATTTAGTCCACTAGTAATTAAGATTACAGCCACAACAGCATTTCTTAAAATTTGCATAATTGGAGAAAAGATGGCATCATAAAAATTACTAGCTTGATTAGCTTTAAAGTGATTTTTTAATATTCTTTGATATCTTTTCTTTATATAATCATTACAACGATAAACCTTAACTGGCTCAATATTTTCAACTGTTTCTAATAAAACCTTATTGACATCACCTTCTAAATTTTTAGTCTTTAATTGGGCAGCTAACATTCTTTTTCTAATTATAGCTGTAAACAATATTAAAATGGGAATAATTAAAAGAACAATGCCTCCAAACACATAACTATATATAAATATAGAGACAACAATACCTATCATTTTTAGCATATTAGTCAAAATTTCAATTACACCATTAGTAAAAAGCTCATTTATTGCGGTCACATCATTAGTAAAATAGGCCTCCAAAGAGCCACTATCTAATTCTACTAATGTTTCATATTGAATTTGGTGAATTCTTTTAATCATTTTTATTTTGAGATTGCATAAGAAATTTTGACTAGCCCTTAATAAAAGCCAATTTTTAAAAAAATCACAAACTCCTAAAAATAAATATGTTAACATATAGGCTAAGGCAAACCAAATCAATACTGACTGTTTATTATTTTTTATAATATCATCAACAATAATTCTTAACAATTGAGCTGGTAACAATCCTAATACGCTAACTAAAATAATCATAAAGATAATAGTAATAAGCATTAGCTTATTACTAAATAAATATTTAATTAAAATTTTTTTAAATGTCATTGCCATCACCCATTAAATCTTTAAATTTTTGACTTAATATCAGATTTTCATATGTATCAAACATATAACAATCATCATCTAAATAAATAATATCGTTGCATTTTTGCAATAGTTTTTTATTATTTGAAACAAAAATAATAATTCTATCATTATAAAGCCTTTTTAAATTATCAACCATTTCTAACGCCAAAGCCTCGTTTACACTTTGAAAGGGATCATCTAGTAAAACTAAATAGCTGTTTGAAAATAAGCATCTTGCCATCTCGATTCTTTTCGCTTGCCCACCACTAACATTTTGATTAGTATGAGATAAGCAAGCATTTAAGCCACCTATTTCCTGCAAATCATGATCAATACCACTAGCCACTATAGCATTTTTTATATTACCTTTTCTACCAAGACTAATATTATTTTCTAAAGTATCAGAAAATAGTTTAGCATCCACCGTACAAAATCCTACATAGCTATTTGAGGAGGTTGCCAAATCCTTTATATCAACTCCCTTTAAAAGTGCTTGACCATTATATTGCAAAACTCCAGCTAAGGCCTTTAAAATTGTTGATTTCCCACAATGAATTTTGCCACATATTCCTATTATCTTTTTATCATCAATATGGATATTTAAAATAGGTGAATTATATTTCGAATTATAAGCTTGAAAATTTATTAAATCTAGACCACCATAGCTAAATATAGGCTCACAATATTCATCTTTAGTAGTAGTTAAAAATTCCTTAGCGCGCTCAAATGAAACCCTAAAGGCTTGATAGGCATTAAATACCTTACCAACCTTACTAGCCTTTTTACATACTAACATATATGTTGTTAAATAAGCTGTTAATACGCCAATTAGATAGGTTTCATTAATTACCTTATTTCCACCAATTAATATGATAAAAATTAATCCCATTAAAGCAATAGCTTGATAGATAGGCTCCATATTACTTTGAAGCATTAAAGCCTTTTGATTTTTTTTAGTTAGAATCTTTGTTGATTCTTCATATAATTTATCATAATTAGCACTAATTCCTAGGCCTCGATAATTTAATTCATTATTTAAAAGAGTAAGATTAATATCTTTATTGTAAGAAAGATATTCCTTATAATCTTTATTATATTTATAAATAATCTTCTTTAAAAATTGAGCTAATAATATTGATATAATAATTGGTATTAATACTAATAACGTAATTTGATAATCCAAAAAAAGCATTGAACCTACGTAACCAATAAGAAGCAAAAATGTATCAAATACCTCAGTTGTAATTTTTCTAATTCCTTCTGTAGTATCATATATATCTGTTAAATTTTTATTTAAAATTTGCCCTACTGATTCTTTAATAAAATAATTAATATCTTTTTTTAATAAATTATCAAAGCTTATTTGTCTCATCCTTAACGCGATCCTATTAGCAAAAACTCGAACTAAAAATCTTTTGAAAAATCTATTAATTTGAACAAATAAAACAAAGCCTAAAAATAATAAAACTATTGTCACTATTTTTCTTACTTCATTTAAGTATAGACTATTGATAGTAATACCCTCTAAAATAGGCAAAACCCACATCAAGCCATCAAAACAGGTAGCTGTTATGCATAATAATATGACAATACCCTTATTTTCTTTAAAATAAGTTCTTATCCTATCGTATTGCATTAGACTAATACTCCTTTCTTCTTTTTTTAGAGCGTAAATAAAGTACTTCTAAAACATCAAAAAATACCTCTAACTTTTTATCATCAATGCCTTGAAATAGCTCTAAAAAATATTTATGCTCAAAGTTTTGGCTTTTTTCCTTATATTCTTGACCTAATTTAGTTGCCATTAAATATTTTTTTCGCTTATCATCACCACTATTTATAGCAATATAGCCTAATTCATTAAGCTTCTTACATATTCTACTAACTAACGCTTTATTAACATTTAAATACCACACAACATCATTTAATATACATTGCGGATGCTTAATTATATATCTTAATGCCTCTCTTTCATTTTCATTTAAAATCTCACCATTTCTATTTTTTTCAATTCTCATATTTCTTACAATCTTTAAAATATGTCTATATCTATCGTTCATAAAATATCACCGAGATAATTATATTCTCATTTAGTTGACATATCAACTATTTCCTAATAAAAAAAAGACTTATAAATTTATTATATAAGTCCATATTATATTAAATACTTTTAATCTCTAATATCAAAGCTTGTATCTATATAGCAAGTATCATCTAATATTATATTTTCAGCATAATATCTATGCTTTACTTCAAGAATAGCCTCTTTTTCATCGCTAGCCTCTAACTCTATAGTTTTTTGAAGAATTTCTGTTATTTCGACTTTATATTTCATAGCTTCCTCTAGTTTTCCATATAAGTTATTCTTTTGTTTGTCTTTTTAGCATATTCAATTTCTGATTTTGTAGATTCACCGATATATTTGTTTTTATTTATAACAAATATTTCATCCGCCATATCAATTTTACGCTTATGCATATCATCAAGCATTTCTTTGGTTCCTTCTTGCCATTCTTCATCATCACCACAATGCCCAAATAAACCAACTGAAATTACAATATTGCCCTGTAAAGTTAATCGTTTTTGTTCTTTGATGAAATCATCTTTAAATTTTGTACTTCCACACAAGGTTATTACTTTATATTTTCCAACCATTTTATTCCTCTTCTTCTAATTTTTTAATAACATCCTTATTTAATTTAAGGTAATATTTATCCAATTTTTCAGTTATTTGCTTAATATAGCTTTGATTAATTTTCTCACATTGATCATCGATATTTTTACAAGCTTTTTTAATTGTTTCCGAACTTCCTACTATACTAAGTATTGCCTTTTCTAGTAATTCTAATGGTTTATCTAAATATGTTTTCTTTATAGCTTCAAATTCCTCAGTTAAATCAAGTTTAGATTTAAGCTGAAGCTTTTGAATTTCTTTACTTAATAATAAATCAGAAAATCTAGTTGTTAAGGAGGCAATCATATTTAAAAATACCATTAAATAAGCTGGACGAACCACATACATATTTTCATATTCTCTTACTTTAAAAATTGGTAAAACATTAGGCTTATCCATTTCAAGATTACTTACTAATAATGCATATTTACAATTCTTTTTGATTCTATTTTTATCTAATTGCTTATAATAATCTGCATTTGTTTTTTTATTTATTGAATCAGGATTTTCATCCTTCATATCCATACATACTGAGGCAAGCAGTTCATTTTCTAGGTGCTTATCACTAGCATAAATTTTAAAAATATAATCCGCCTTAGAGCCCTTTAGCTCATCTTCATCCTTTACAACCTTATTATCTTTAATCCATAAGCAGTTAAATAGGCCATTTTGCATATATGAAGTAACCTCATTATCACACCAGGCCTCTAAATCCTCTCCTGTTTGTTTTACATTCATAGAAGCCTTAGCTCTTTGAAGATTATTAATAATATCATCCTTAGCCTTTAAATCATCATCAAATTTTAATTTTAAATTCGCAATTTCTTTATCCTTTTCATTTACTAAATTTAATTTTAGTTTTTCAATATTTGCTTCAGCTAATAATCTATCACTTTCATTTTTTAACTTTAATGAATTTATTTCACTACTATATTTAGCTTCTAATTCTATTTTATTTTGATTTATTTGAACATCATAATTGCTCTTTAAAACATTATATTCTTGTAATAGTTGTTGATATTTAGAACTATTTTCAGCTTGAATTTTATTTAGTTGGGCATCATTTTTACTTGTTATTGCCTCTAGCTCAGCCTTTTTATTTGATTTTAAAACTTCAATATCCTTTTGTAGGGCGGCAATTTTATCATTATAAAGCTTAGCTATCTCATCCTCTTTAATTTTTAAAGACGTAATATTTTCATTTTTTAAATTTTCAATTTGATTTTTTAAATTATTTATTTCAATCTGATTTGTAGCCTCTATAGCTTTTTTAGCCTCTAAAAGCTTTGATTGATAAACCTTATCCTTTCCCTCTTCGATTAAAAAGTCTAAATAAGTTGTATCTAATTGAACAAGTTCCTTTAAATCTATTATATCGCCCTTGTTGGCATCCATTGTTAGCTCTAGGGTTGTTTTATCCTTTACTATAACATCAATTTTTTTCATGATATTTACCAAAAATAATTAAATTGTACTCTTAATTATTCTTTCTCCTTATTTAGTTTAATTTATAGCTATGAGTACAACATAGCTTTTAGATTACTTAATGACTATTTAGTCATTTTTAGTTTAATAAAATTTAACCTAACATCCAAAATTTATATAAAAAAATATAATAAAGATGATTATAAGTCTTTAAAAAGTCATTTTATTATTTTATAAAATTTGCTAATTAAAAAAAATAACTTATAACTTAATTTTAATACTATTATATCAAATTTACAAACTTTTATCCATAAATTTTATTTGCCATTTAAAGTTGATGACTCTATAAAAAAAATTCTGTATTATCTATTATTTGACATTATTATACAAATATTTTATAATAAAATCGAAGAAAATATATCCGATTAGACATGGAGGTGTTTATTATGCAAAAACAAACAACTCTTGCCAACAATTATTTTAAAAGTTTCTTAACAAGACTAGGAAAAATTTTTTCTAATATTTCCATTTTTTCACTGATCCTATGCCTTTGTGGTTTCTTATCCTTCGTCTCGATAATTTTTATTTTTCTAATTGGAGCAATTGCGATTATTTTTACTCTAGGTTTTATATTTATGATAGCTCCTAATTTTATGGACTCATTAGGTAATGCCATTAAAATTTCAGCATCATTATCCCAATTTTTTTTAAACAATCTCTATATTTTTGCCTCTATTACAATAATTTGTTCAATTATATCTTTAATCCTATTACTTGTTGATAAACGCCAAAAGCATACTGCAAGAGTGATTTTATCTATTTTAGTTATAGCTGTAGCTACTCTTATAATAGTAGTCTTTGCCCTGGGGGTGATTTCATGAATACAGTAAACTTTAAGCTAACTGGAATTAATTCTAAAATAATTCCTACTCTTATCGTTGATAATCAAGTTATAAAGCTTTTTATGAATGAATTTGGTTCCTATGAAGGCATGCTAGAAACTGATAAAGACGAACTAGAAATAACTTTAACCTCTGAGCATGAATTAAATAGCAACTTGTGGTGGCTATATTCATTAATTGCCTTTATTGTTAGTGTTTTAGGAATATTTAATCCTTTCTATGATCGAAAATGTATAGCTATTGATTGTTCCTTTAAACTACATGTTAATAAAAATAGTAATATTAAATTTAAATTTAATACCCTAAAAAAGCAACAAAAGGCTGTTTAATATGAAGCTGATAATGAGCTATTAGAATTAAAAAACGTTTATAGTGTTAATAAAAAATGTAAAAGAAGATGGATATTTCTTTTCATAATTAAAATAATTGCTTGGGTAGCTATAGCAATTTTTTTAGGTAAATATATTTCAAATATAATTTAAAAGGGGAGAATATTATGAAAGTATATATAAAAAATAAATTGTTTTCTATTGGTGGTGCTTCTTCGGTTATAAATGAAAATAAAGAAGATGTTTATAAGGTTAAAGGAAGAGCTTTTAGTATTACAAGAGTAAAATGGGTTTGTGATTTAAATGGAAATAAGCTTTTTAAAATAAGAAATAAATGGTTTAACTTCTTTGTTCACAAGGCTTTTATCTATGATAATAATAATGAAAAAATTGCCACTGTTAAGGATAAATTCTTTAATGTTAAAAATGATTATTTTATCTTAGGAAACAAAGATGAAATCAAAATAGATGGTAAATTCTTCAGTTTAAGTGCCAATATTTTAAAAAATGGTGAATTATTTGGAACTATTAGAAGACAAATTACCTTTATTGCTGATGCCTTTGAGCTTGAGGCTGATGAAAAAGATCTGCCATTTTTAATTGCAATAGTTATCGCAATTGATAATATAACAGATAATAAGCATAACTAATAGTTATTAAATACCTCTTTTGAGGTATTTTTTATATTTTCAAATAAAAATAATAGACATGATTTTCATCATGTCCATAGATTAATATTAAACATTTTTAGTCGTTTTTTTCCTTTTTTTATAG
>DVKU01000131.1 GCA_018715825.1 Candidatus Avacholeplasma faecigallinarum | reverse complement strand
TGAAATATATCATAAGCCATATTTTGAACTTTTAGAAATGACCGTTCAAAATATTCTTTGTGGAGAAATTAAACAGGATTTAGATGATGATGATAAAGTAAAGCTTCAAAAAATTTATGATACAATTGCTGATGTTGATTTCAGTGTTGAGGATGTTCGTAAGGCGATGCAAGCTATAGTTTTAAGAGGCTTTAAGGAGATGAAAATTCCTAATGGCAATACAACACCAGATACACTAGGAATCTTTTTATCTTATTTAATAAGCAAGCTTAATCATAATAAGTCCATGTCGATTATCGATCCACTTTGTGGTACAGGCAATTTACTTTTGACAATAAGCAATCATTTGGATAAAAAGTTAAATTTATTTGCTTGTGATCACGATGTGTGGATGACAAAATTAACGTCTATGACAGCTGATTTATTATCAGTAAATGTTGAGGTTTATTTACAAGATACAATGAATCTTTCTTTAAAAAATTTAGATTGTGTAGTATTTGATATGCCTCATTGCATTTATGAAGAGAATAATAAAAGCTACTTTCCGTATAAGGCTATTTTACATTATAAAGATATGCTAAACGATGGTGGCTGTATGATAGGCATAGTTGAAAATGATTTTTTTGATTATGATAAAAATAAGCTTTTTAAAAATGAACTTTTAAAAAGCATGTCTATATTGGGCATAGTAGAATTGCCTGATCAAATGTTTGTTAGCAAACCTAAAATTATTATTGTCCTTCAAAAAGTTGTTGTGACAGATAAAAAATGTTTTATGGTCAAACTACCAAGTTTCACTAACGTTAAGGAATTTAATAGTTCTTTAATGGAAATAGAAGCGTGGTTTGAAAAATATAATTATAACAGAAGAAGTGAGGAAAATTAATTATGGCAAAAATTATGGCAGTAAATGCTGGTAGTTCATCAATCAAATTCCAATTACTTGAAATGCCAGAAGAAACAGTAATAGCATCTGGTGTTATGGAAAGAATTGGTCTTGAAAAGGGTATTTTTACTATTAAGTATGCTGGAAAGAAAGAAGAAACAAATCCAGTATTACCTACTCATGCTGAGGGTGTTCAATTATTATTAGATACTTTGGTTGAAAAGGGAATTGTTAAAAGCTTGGATGAAATTTCAGGTGTTGGTCACCGTGTAGTTCAGGGTGGAGAGTATTTTAAAGATTCTGCATTGGTAACTGAGGATGTTATTCAAAAAATTCAAGATTTAGCAGACTTAGCACCACTACACAATCCAGCTCATATAATTGGTATTAAAGCTTTCCAAAAGGCTTTACCTAATGTAAAGCAGGTAGTTGTATTTGATACAGTATTCCATCAAACTATGCCTGAGGAAGCATATATGTATGCAACACCATATGAATGGTATGAAAAATATGGAATCCGTAAATATGGTGCCCATGGTACTTCTCATCAATATGTATCACAAAGAGCTGCAGAATTAATTAACAAGCCTTTAAAGGATACTAAAACTATTGTTTGTCATTTAGGTAATGGTGCATCAATTTGTGCAGTTGATGGTGGTAAAAGTGTAGATACATCTATGGGATTAACTCCACTTGAGGGAATTCCAATGGGAACTCGTTCAGGTAATCTAGATCCTACAGTAGTATCATATATCTGTGAAAAGGAAGGCAAAACTGCTGCTGAGGTAGTAAATATTTTAAATAAAAAATCTGGATATTTGGGAATGTCTGGTCGTAGTAATGATGCTCGTGATGTAACTGCTGGAATGGAAGCTGGTGATCATCGTTGTAAACTTACATTTGATGTTCAGGCAAAAAGAATAGTTGATTATATTGCTTCTTATTATGTATATATGGGTGGCTGTGATGTTATTGCCTTCACTGCTGGAATGGGCGAAAATCTAATTCATTTACGTAAAAATATATTAAATCGTTTAGGTGTATTAGGCGTTAAGTTGGATGAAAATGCCAACAATGTTC
Organism: Candidatus Avacholeplasma faecigallinarum; assembly: GCA_018715825.1. Classification (GTDB taxonomy): domain Bacteria; phylum Bacillota_I; class Bacilli_A; order Acholeplasmatales; family Anaeroplasmataceae; genus Anaeroplasma; species Anaeroplasma faecigallinarum. The sequence goes on along the minus strand of DVKU01000131.1, from coordinate 1,024 downwards.
GTGCTGTTGAGCAAGAAATCACAACAAAAGATTCTAAAATTAGAGCATTTATAATTCCTACAAACGAGGAAGTAATGATTGCTCGTGATACAGTTCGCATTGCAAATATAAAGTAGTTAGAAACGGCTTTAGGCCGTTTCTTTTTTTAGGAGAAAATTATGAATATTTTATTAGTAAATGATGATGGAATAAACGAAAAGGCTATGCATATTTTAGCTAAAAAGCTTACCAAATATGGAAATGTAACTATATGTGTGCCTGATTGTGGTAGAAGTGGATCTAGTCATAGTATTACGCTTCACCAACCTATAACATTTAAGTATGAAAAAGAAATAAATAATATGAGATGCTATTCAATAAGCAGTACACCAGCTGATTGTGTTCGTATGGCTACTGATATTTTAGGCATTAGCTTTGATGTGGTAATTTCAGGTATAAACAATGGTTTAAATTTAGGAACTGATATTATTTATTCAGGTACGGTTGCTGCTGCTATGGAAGGACATATTTTAGGCTTCAAGTCAATTGCTATATCTATGGATGTTGATTGCTATAATATGATTGAGCAAGAAATTGATTCTCTTTTAGAGTTCATATTTGTCAATGATTTGCCATCAAATGAATATATTTTAAATATTAATTTTCCATCAAAAAACTTTAGTTTTTCTAAAGGTATTAAAATAGGAACTATGGGAGTTAAGAAATTTAAATCAAACTTTAAAAAGATTGCTGATGATAGGTATATAGAATCAGATTTTCAAATAAGCTATGATAGTAATCCTGATACTGATGTAAATTTATGTAAGAATGGTTTTATTAGTATTGTGCCATTACAGTTAGAACAAACAGCCCATGATTTTGTAAATAAACTAAAGAATATTGTTAAAAAATGATATCAATTTGATATCATTTTTTATGTGCTGAAATGTATTGCTAACTGTCAATGACTTTTGAAAAGTTCCTAAAATAAATTAAACATTAGCACTGTTTTGATTGTATTCAAGGCGGTGTTTTTGTTTTGCCA
>DVKU01000130.1 GCA_018715825.1 Candidatus Avacholeplasma faecigallinarum | reverse complement strand
ATTTCCTTAATAATTTTTAATAAATTGGGATTTTCTTTTAATTGTAAAAATGATACGATATTAGCTCCATATACATCTGTATCAGGATTAACAAAGACCATTTCACATTCATTAATATATTTTAAAAGACTTCTAGCATTGGGATAAATTATATATAGCTTTTTAAATTTAGAGTCGCAATCAAGACGCATTAAACCTTCAACATTTTCTACAAAGCGCATACTTTCATCATTAAAGCTTCTTCTTAATTGCCACTTTACAGAATTATTTACACAAATTTCCTCATTGGCCATATTAGGAATTACCTTTATTAAATAGGTATATTCTTCTGTCTTAAAAGCGTAATCATATTCTGGTTTAAATTCTTTTTCTAAGATGATGCTATCTTTTTTATCTTCGGGAATTAATCCTTGAAGAAAGCTTTCTATTTCAAAATACATCTTTTTAATATTATTTTTTTTATTGACATCCTTTAAAAATATCGTAATGGCAACTGCAGCAATTATTAACAAAATTGCTACAATAAGAAATTTTAAAAAATTATCCACTTTATCCCATCCTATTTTGAATTTTCTGAGGCAATACCCTCATTGATTATATTCTCTACCATTAAGCCTAATTGGGTTGTATTTAGTTGTTTATACTCTTCTTTAAAAATTGGCTTATGGAAAATTAATTCAACTGTAATTTTATGAAAAAATTTTTTTGTCGCAATCTTTGAACTTCCAATTATACTTACAGGTAAAACAGCTACCTCTGCCTTTGTAGCAAGCTTATAAGCACCAGCTCTTAAGCTCACCATTTCATCAGTATCTCTTGTTTTTATACCACCCTCTGGGAAAATGATCATAGATAAGCCTTTTTTAACGCTTTTTATACCCATTATGATTGATTTGGCAGCTTCACGATCATTTTCTCTATCTAAAGGAATAGCCCCATAGGTTTTACTAACTAGCTTCATAAGAGGATTAACAAATAATGATTTTTTCCCTATGGCACTACAAACTCTATTCATAGAATAATAAATTAAAAGAGGATCCATTTTACTTTTATGGTTTGCATAAACGACAAATGGTTCATCTAAAATATTTTCTTTTCCCTTAATGACAATTTTAATTCGTTGAAATTTAATAGCTAAAAAGCAAGCATTTCTTAAAATAAAATGCTTATAGCGATTAGTAGGTTTAGTCTTAGAACCTACTAATAGGAAAAATAAGGCATAAATAGCAATTGAAAGTATACTACTAATAATAGCTAAAAATATCCAAAGAATAATATAGTAAATACCTAAATCTATCAAGCTATATAAATATGTATATAAAGCTGTAAGTAATAAAAATATAACAATAAAAAACATAAGCTAAATCCTTTCAAACTGTGTATATCTTACAAGGGCAGTCTTTTCCTGCCAAACTAATTTATATTTACTAAAATCAATAGCTGGGAAATACTTATCACCTTGATGTTCGCCTTGAATATAGGAAATATAGAGATTATCTGCGTATGGTAGACAAATCTTATATATTGTAGCTCCACCTACAACCCATAGCTCATCCTTATAGTTTTTTACAAAATCGATTACATCATATATTACAATTGCATCATCTAAAACAATGCTCTTATCTAAAGTAGCTACATATATTTTTCCATATGGTAGGGGCTTTGTTTTATAATAGCCCTTTAATGAATAATAAGTAGCATCGCCCATCAAAACTGTTTTTCCTTTTGTTTTATTCTTATAATAAATTAAATCTTCTTTTACATGCCAAGGAATTTTATCTTGATTTCCTATTAAATTATTCTCATCCATGGCCCAAATCATATTAATCATACTATACTGCTACCTTTCCTTTGATTCCTTTGTGAGGGTTATAATTTTCTAAAGTAAAATCTTCATATTTGAAATCATAAATTGATTTAATATTTTTATTTAATTTCATAGTTGGAAGTTGTCTACACTCTCTTTGAAGCTGTAAATTAATTTGGTCAAGATGATTTAAATATATATGTGCATCACCAATAGTATGAACGAAATCTCCAAGCTCTAAATCGCAAACTTGAGCAATCATCATAGTAAATAAGGCATAGGATGCAATATTAAAAGGAACACCTAAAAATACATCAGCACTTCTTTGATAAAGCTGGCAAGATAGACGGTTATTGCAAACATAAAATTGCATAAAGCAATGACATGGTGGCAATGCCATTTCTTTAATTTGTTTAGGATTCCAAGCACTAATTATTAGCCTGCGGCTATTTGGATTAGTCTTTATTTCATTGATTAAATCTTCAAGCTGATCTACTCCAAAAAAATCACGCCACTGCTTACCATAGACAGGACCTAGGTCGCCCCATTTTTTTGCAAATTCATCATCATCTTTAATTTTTTGAGCAAATTGGGTGATATCTTCACCTTGATATTCATCAGAATTTTTATATTTTTCATAAGGCCAATCATTCCAAATTCTAACATCATTATCGACTAAATATTTAATGTTAGTACTTCCTGATATAAACCATAATAATTCGTGTATAATACTTTTTAAATGAACTCGTTTTGTAGTTAATAAAGGAAAACCATCATTTAAATTAAAACGCATTTGGTAACCAAAATAGGAGATTGTCCCTGTATGAGTACGATCATCCTTCTTAACGCCATGTTCTAATATTGTTCTACATAAATCTAAATATTGCTTCATAATCTCTCTTTAATAATCTTAATATTTGATTATTTCCTTTCTTTTAATCATGTCAATCCGTCAAATAGATTATATAATATATTTATTAAAAAATAAAGAAAAAAGAAAGCTATCAGCTTTCCTTTTCTACTTGAGTCATGTCCTTTGGATTATTTAGTGAGTCAAAGAAAACAATTCTTTCACCAACAAGCTCAGTAACGGTGATTACAGTTTTATTGGCAGTAGTCTCTTTTTTAGGTACTAAACGTCCCTTTATACCAACCATAGCACCTTTTTTTAGACAATCATTAGCAATATCAGCTAAAAATTCCCATAAGCTAACTCTGAAAAAATCAGTTGTTATAGTGCCATCCATATTTTTGAAATCACGATTAACTGCTAAAAGTAAATTAACTACCTTTTTACCTTCGCCAACCTCTTTAATTTCAATGTCGGTACAGATTCTTCCAATTAACATGAAATAATTGTACAATGAAAACTCCCTCCCTTCAGGGAAGGTTATACCATTATTTATTAAATATATAAAATTTCAAAAAATGAAATTATAGGCTTCTTTTTTTTATTTATTTTCAACTTAGCTTCTTTTATATTTAATTATAATTTTTAAAATTAAAAATCTTAATATTTTTATAAAGTAGATGAAAATATTAAGATTTTTTCATAATTTTATTTATTTATCTATTTCTGCAAAAGTTTTTAATGAATCCCTAATTTTAGGTAGATATTTTAAAATATCATCATATGTTAAATTTAATAATTCTACCTGTGAGGTAAAGTAATCTATATCTTCTAAGGCTAATGACAATACATTTTCTCCTAAGGTATCAATTGAATCCTCTTCAAGTAATTGATTAGCTTTAAGATGCTTTAAATATAGATCGACAAGCCTCTTTTCAATATCATTTACATCTAAATTATTAAGCTTATTAATTATAGCCTTAGCTAAGCTTTTAGGATGCTTAGAGGAGGCAAAAATCATAACATAAGATGATGAGTCACTTGTTACAACCTGATAATCAAAATCATTATCAAATAGCTTTTTATCCTCTAGCATTTTATAAAAATTAGATGATACATTTAATAGGGCATCGATAATAGCTAAAATCATTTCACAAGAATTTTTATCCTTATTAGTGATATCATCGATTCTTAATAGCACTACTGCTTCAGATTGTGAAGATTTAATTTCTAACTTTTCAGGTTTTAATACATTCTTAGATTTAATGGTATTTAGTTTTAGAGCTGTGTTATTACTACATTGATAACTATCCATAACTTGCTGAATGAAGCTAAATAGCTTATCTTTATCATAATCACCAACTACACATAAAATGGAATTATCAGGTGTATAAAAGGCATTATATATGAACTCTAATTCTTCTTTAGTTATATTGTTAACATCATCAATATTAGCAGTTATACTATAGGAGTAATCATCATTAGGATACAATAATCTTAAGCATTCTTGGCTGATTCTATAGCTAATAGTGTCATTATACATTTTAATTTCACTACAAATTATCGGCTTTTCTTTTTCTACCTCTTCTTTAGGAAAATAGGGAGTAAAATACATATCAAGCAGTAGCTTTAATGGCTTATAGATGTCATCATTTATACTGAAATAATAAATAGTTTTATCACTTGCTGTATAGGCATTAGCTATAGCATTCATTTTAGAAAACATTTTAAAGGCATCACTATTATCTGGCATTAAAAATAGCTTATGCTCTAAAAAATGGGCTATTCCATAGGATGAGCGATATTTTTTATTATTATAAATAAATTCAATATTATTACCACCATATCTACAGCCTATTCCACAAAATCCTTTTATAAAGCCCTTTTTTTCGACATATATGACTTCTAAATTTTGTTTAGTCTTAAAGCGATAGCAATTAGTCATTTTTATCACCACCATAAACATAAACTAAAGCTTTTTTAATTTTACTTAAAGCTAATTTTAAATCATCCATTGTGATTGACGAAATAATTTGAATGTCTTG
>DVKU01000129.1 GCA_018715825.1 Candidatus Avacholeplasma faecigallinarum | reverse complement strand
ATATTATTAATGTTAAATATTATAAGGATGGAAATAATCGTGATTGTTATATAGGTTTTATTGATGATAAAACCTGTTTTGAAGCAATTTTAACTATGGAGGAATAAGATAATGACACTATTAGAATTTATAAAAAAGGCACCTACTGCCTTTCATGCTTGTAGTATGATAAGCGATATTTTATTAGAAAATGGCTTTACACACCTAAGTGAAAACCAAAAATGGGAATTAAAAAAGGGAGGTAAGTATTTTATCACTAGAAATTCATCTAGCGTTATAGCATTTACCATACCATTAGATATTACTGAGTTATCCTTCAATATTACGGCAGCTCATCTTGATTCACCAACCTTTAAGCTTAAACCTAATTTTACTATATCTATGGATCGCTATTTAAAGCTTAATACTGAGGTTTATGGTGGACCTATTTACAATACATGGATGGATAGACCTCTTAATATCGCCGGAAGAATAATTGTTAATGATAATGGCCTAAAAACAAAGTTAATTTCCTTTGATAAGGCTATGGCTGTTATTCCTAATTGTCCAATTCATTATAATCGTGAGGTTAATAAAGGGGTTAGTTTAAATCCTCAAATTGAGCTTTTACCAATATATGCTGATAAAAATTATGGTAAGGCTGATTTATTAGAATTAATAGCCCATAAGCTAAATGTAGAAAAAGAAAATATTGTCTCAACTGATTTGTATTTATCATTATTAGATCGTGGAAGTATGTGTGGTTTAAATGATGAATTTATTATGGCTCCTCAAATTGATAATTTAGAATGTGCCTTTATTAGCTTACAAAGCTTTATTAAGGCTACTAATGGAAGTTCTATTAATATTTTAGCCGAATTTGATAATGAGGAAATAGGCTCATTAACTCGTCAAGGTGCTGCTTCAACTATGCTAGGTGATACTTTACAAAGAATAAGCTTGGCTTTAGGATTAAATGAGGAGCAGCATAAGATGGCTTTAGCAAATTCCTTTATTGTTTCTTGTGATAATGCCCAAGGCTATCATCCTAATTATCCTTCTAAATATGATCCAACTAATCAATCATACCTTAATGAGGGTATAGTTATTAAAAATGCGGCTAGAGGCTCATATACTACTGATGCTATGTCATTAGCTTATTTTAAAACAGTATGTCAAAGGGCTAAAGCTAGGTATCAATTAAATACCAATAGAAGTGATATAATGGGTGGATCAACATTAGGTGCCATTTCCTTAGCTAATGTTTCAATTTTATCAGTTGATATTGGATTGGCTCAATGGGCAATGCATTCAGCATATGAAACAGCTGGTGCTAAGGATATCGATGATTTAGAAAAAGCTTTGACAATGTTCTACCAAATGCATCTAAAAATTGATAAAGATGGCGAATTATCGTTTTAATTCGACAATTTTTGTCAAAACTCTATGCTAAACTATCTATAAAGAGGTGCTTATTATGAGATATGTTGACAAAAATTTAGCATTAGGATATTTAGCTAATAGTGAGGTTATTTTTAACAAAATAAAAGATAGCTTTTTAAATAGCTATCAATCATGGTATTATGATATTAGTAATTTAGAATCTGATAAGGATTGTGAAGGACTATATCGTTATATTCATTCAATTAAAGGAATTTCTTTAAATATTGGTTCACAATTACTATATGATGATTCCTGTAAGGCCTTAAAGGACATTAAGGATCATAATAAAAGTGATTCACTAGATGCTTTTAAACAAACCTTAAGTCACGTCTATGATGAATTAAAGCTTTTGTAATACTATAAGAATTCTTTCATCATTTTCTTGATAATCATCATTGAAATCACCACTTATTTTTATAAGCTTAAAGTGTTCAAGTGGAAGATCAGAAATTTTATAGTAGTATTCGTAATATGATTCACAGAAGGTTTCATCACCCTCTATAATGGCAATTTTATGTCTTAAAGAGGTAGGTGAGGCCTTTTTTGTTTGCCAATCTAATTTAAAGGTAATATAATCCTCTTTAATTTGGTTATGCTCATATTCTGTCATTAGCTCTTTAGAAAATATATCAAAGATAAAGTAACCATTAGGCTTTAAATGATTTAATACGGTATTAAACATTTTTTTGACATCATCTAAGCTAGCTAAAAAGTTAATAGAATCAAAAAAGCAGGTTATTACATCAAACTTTTTATTTAATTTAAAGTCCTTCATATCCATATTATATAGTGGAAAATCTAAGTGATTTATTTTCATTTTTTCTGAAGCAATTTCCAATATTGTTTGTGATAAATCTAATCCACATACATCATAGCCTTTTAATTTAAGCATGGTAATAAAGGTAGCTGTACCACAAGCCAAATCTAGGATAGAATCGTCCTTTTTTAAATATGGTTCAACAAATTCTACCCATAAATCATAATTTAATTGGGACATTACCTCATCATAATAATATCCAAACTTTTTGTAAGCATTCATTATTTTTTCACCTTCAAATTCGCTAAAATTGTTTCATCAATATCAATGTATATTGATTTTTGATGAGTATAGGAAACAAAGCAATTTGCACGTCCAGGAATTTTTTTAATATATTTTGCCTGGGTGTAATCAACACAAATAGAACTAGACAAGCTCATAGAAGAATTTTTAGCAGCAATCATAGCTGTTATTCTTATATCTTGTTCAGTCAAAGTAGACTTATGAATTACGACATGACTACCTGGGGCATCCTTAACATGAAACCAAAAATCATTTGGCTTTGCCAATTTATTGGTTATGTAATCATTTTGAAGATTATTTTTGCCAACAGAGATAATACTATCATTAAATATATATTGTAATATTTTTGGTTTAGATTTTTTACTTGGTTTATTGTTACGCTTAAAAATATATTTTAAATCGATCAATTCCTGTTCAATTTCTAAGGCCTCATTT
>DVKU01000128.1 GCA_018715825.1 Candidatus Avacholeplasma faecigallinarum | reverse complement strand
TATAAATTTCAGGATTTATATCATGAAGCTGATAAAGTATTATATGAAACAAAAAGAAGCTGTAAAGGTAGCATTGTTATAAAATCGAACAAACTTTAAAACATTTTATTAGTATAAGGCAAAGAAAAAGTGTATAATTAATATGGTGATTTTATGGAAAAATTAGAAGTATTTCAAAAACAAATGAAAAGATTAAATATAAAAGCCTATATTATTACTACCTCAGATTATCATATGAGTGAATATATAAGTGATTTTTTTAAATCACGTCAATATTTATCAGGTTTTACTGGTAGTGCTGGATTATTATTAGTATTGCAGGATAGTGCCTATTTATGGACTGATGGTAGATATTATATACAAGCTCAAAAACAGCTTGAAGGCAAGGCTATTACATTGATGAAGCAAGGTATGCCAGGTGTACCTTCTGTAGCTGAATTTTTAAATGATAATTTAAAGGAAGAGGATGTCGTAGCCTTTGATGGTAAGACTGTTAATGTTTCTTTTGTATTAGATTTAAAGGATAAAATAAAATTTCCTATTAATATTTTATCTAATATAGATTTAATTCAAACAGTTTGGGATAACCGTCCTAACCTACCATATTCGCTAATTTATAAGCTAGATATGTTTTTTTGTGGAAAAACATATGAAGATAAAATTAAGGCTTTGCGTAAAGAACTTAAAAAGCAAGAAGCAGATTCTTTGTTATTAACATCATTAGAGGATCAAGCTTGGTTATATAATTTAAGAGCTGATGATGTTTTACATACCCCTGTTTTTTTAGCTTATAGCTTAATTACCTTAGAAAGTACTATTTTATTTGTTGATACTAATAAAATAGATTTAGAGGTTGGAAAGTATTTAACTGATAATGAGATAATAGTTAAGCCATATAATGATATTTATAGCTATTTACAGGGCTTTAAACAGCATGATATTATGTTAGACTTCAATAAGGTTAATTATCAATTATATTCTATAATAAGTCCCAATAATAAGCTAATTAATAAAACCAATCCTACTGTTATGATGAAGGCTATAAAGAATGATGTTGAAATAAAAAATACTAAATTAGCTCATATTAAGGATGGCGTGGCATTTACTAAATTTATGTATTATGTAAAAACTAATCATAGTCTTCAAACTAAAATGAGTGAATTATCCGTATCTAATTATTTGCAGCTTCAAAGAGAAAAAAATGAAGGATTTATTGATTTATCATTTTCAACTATTTGTGGGTTTAAAGACCATGCGGCAATGATGCATTATAGTGCAACTGAAAGCTCTAATTATTTGTTAAATGATAATGGCTTTTTATTAATTGATTCTGGTGGTCATTATTTAGAGGGTACTACAGATATTACAAGAACAATCGCTCTTGGCGAAATTTCTTCGGAAATGAAGCTTCATTTTACAACTGTTTTAAAGTCAGTTATTGCTTTATCACAGGCTGTATTTTTAAAGGGCTGTCGAGGCTTAAATTTAGATATTTTAGCTAGAGGACCAATTTGGAAATTATTAATAGATTATAAATGTGGCACTGGTCATGGTGTTGGACATATTCTTTCTGTCCATGAGCCACCAAATGGTTTTAGATGGCAGGTAGTAGAAGAAAGATCTGATAGTGCTGTTATTGTACCAGGCATGATAACAACTAATGAACCAGGTATCTATTTAGAAAACAAGTATGGTATTAGAATAGAAAATGAGCTTTTGTGCGTTGAAAAGGGAAGTAATCAATTTGGTGATTTTTTAGGCTTTGAAACTTTAACTTTTGCGCCTATAGATATTGATGCTATTGATACCAACCTTTTAAGTAATGATGAAAAGAATTGGCTTAATGAATATCATCAGCAGGTTTATGATAAACTAAGTCCTTATTTATCTTCTGATGAGGCTAAGTGGTTAAAGCATTACACTCGTAAAATAAATTAATTTTCTACACAATTTTAATGTTAAAAATTGTGTAGAAAATTGTTTACACATTTAGTAAAATGTGTATATAATAGGTATAAATTTTAGTTGTGAGGTGATAAATGTGGATTTGATTTTTTGTGGTATTATTGATATAGTTTTAGTTTTACTAGCTATAGTATTTCTAATTGTGGGATATAAAAAAGGATTTATAAAAAAGATAATATCATTAGTTGGTATAATAATTATATTAATTGTTAGTTTTATTTACTGCGGTCAATTTGCTAACTTTTTAAGGGAACATAATATAATTTATCCTGATTTAGAAAGCTCGATAGGTGCTAACATTGCTCAAAAAATAAGTGAGGCTAATATTTCTCCTGAGGCTGGCATTAAGGAGTTTTTAACAACTGGCTTAAATATTCCTAGCTTTATCTCTGGTTTTATTGCAAATGGTATTATTAATTCTCACCCTGAACTTACTAATGTTGAGCAAATGGTTAGTGCCACTACTCAATATGCTTGTCAAACTATAATGAATATTATTTCCTTCTTTATCCTAGCTATTGGTATATTTATTATAATTTTAATAATTAAATTAATAGCTAGTGTTTTAAGGACAAATAAATTTGTTAGAGTAGTAGATGGAATTTTAGGTGCTGTGTTATATGTTACTATTTTTATTGCGATATTATGTATAGTATTTACCGTAATTTCTTATTGTATGGATAAAGAGTGGTTTTCTCCAGCTAAAGAATGGCTTACTGTTGATATGCAGCTTGATACTGATAAATTTAGATTATCTAAATGGATTTATGAGGGAAATATTATAAGAAGAATTTTGAATTTATTTTTTGGTTAATATTTAATAATAAAAAATTAAATTAC
>DVKU01000127.1 GCA_018715825.1 Candidatus Avacholeplasma faecigallinarum | reverse complement strand
ATTAAGAAATCTTAAAAGATATGGGAATAGATGCTACCTATGAACTTTTAGAATTAGAAAAAAATCAACTAAAGACTGCTATAGATAAACTTAAAAGTGGCGAATATAATGGCTATAATGTAACAATACCTTATAAGAAGGAAATTATGAAATATTTAGATGAAATTTCTGATGAAGCTTTACATATAGGTAGTGTTAATACCATTGTTTATGAAAATGGTAAAACGATAGGTTATAATACGGACTATTATGGATTTTATAATGAATTACTTTATTATAATGTAGATTTAAAAGGTAAGGATTGTTATATTTTAGGGACAGGTGGAGCTTCTTTGGCCGTTAGTAAAGCTTGTCTAGATTTATGGGCAAATGTCTATTTTGTTTCAAGAAGTCATAGTGATAAAGAAAATGTAATTACTTATTTAGAACTTGAACATAGAAATATTGATGTTATTGTTAATACCACTCCTGTTGGAATGTATCCAAATATGGGAGTATCACCGTTAAAAAAGTAAATAACTAAAAAAGCCAAATACGTTTTAGATATTATCTTTAATCCACGTCAAACCCAACTGCTTAAAGATGCTAATTCAAATATGGATGGATTATTTATGCTTGTTGGTCAAGCAATTAAAGCTGAAGAAATTTGGCAAAAAAAGGCATATGATGAGCCAATTTCAAAATTATTAAAAAGAATTGAGATGAAAATATGAATCATTTTGGAAGATTATTTCAAATAAGTATTTACGGAGAAAGTCATGGTAATAGTGTAGGTGTTATATTAGATGGAGTAAAGCCAGGTATTCCTTTATCAAGCGCTGATTTTACAGCTGATTTATTAAGAAGAAAATCAGGAGGAAAGGGGACAACTCCTAGAATTGAAACTGATGAAATAATTATTGAATCAGGTGTTTTTAATGGCTATACTACAGGAGCTCCGATTTTATTAAGATTTTTAAATCAAAATACTAAGAGCAAAGACTATTCTAATTTAGTTAGTCATCCTCGTCCATCACATGCTGATTATACGGCCAAATTAAAGTATAATGGTTTTAATGATTATCGAGGTGGAGGCCATTTCTCTGCTAGATTGACATTAGGATTAGTAAGTGCTGGCGTTGTTGCTAAAAAGATGCTTAAAAATGTCAAGTTTTCTACAAAACTAATTAATTTGGGAGGATGTGAAGATCCTAAGGAATTTAATACAATCTTAGATGCCGCAATTAAAGCTAATGATAGTGTTGGTGGCATAGTAAGTCTTAAAGCCTCTAATGTTGAAGCTGGATTAGGAGAGCCATATTTTGATTCCTTAGAATCTACAATCTCTCACCTACTTTTTTCTGTAGGAGGAGTAAAGGGTGTTGAATTTGGCATTGGCTTTAAGGGTGCAAATTTAACAGGCAGTAGCTACAATGATTTAATTATAGATAAAGATGGTCATACAAGTACTAATAATAATGGTGGAATTAATGGTGGCATTTCTAATGGTAATGATATAGAAATTAAGGTATTTGTTAAGCCAACACCATCTATAGCTATAAGTCAGAATACATTTAATTTTAACGACAATAAAGTAGAACCATTAGTTATAACAGGTCGCCATGATAGTGCTATAATTCTTCGTGCAATGGTTGTTTTAGAGTCTTGTTTGGCTATTGCTTTGTGTGATGCAATGCTTATAAAAAATGCATATAAAGGAGATTAATATGGAAAATAAATGGTTAACACCTTGTGATTATAATGATGATGAAGCTATTTTAGAAGCTAATCGTTGTTTATCATGCAAGGTTCCAATGTGTGAAAAAGGTTGTCCAACAAATATGAAAATAAGGGATTTTATTTTTCAAATTAAGCAAAATAATTTAGATAATGCTAGTAAGATTATTGCTGGATGTTCAAGCTTATCTAATATTTGTTCTATCGTATGTCCTCATGAAAATCAATGTGTTGGTCATTGTATCTTGAATAAAAAAAATAAACCTATTCAGGTCGGAAAGTTAGAAAGATATATACAAACTAAAACTCATTATTTAGAAAGTGCTGCTCCTAAAATTGGAAAAAGGGTTGCTATTATTGGCTCTGGTCCAGCTGGCTTATCAGCAGCTAAAGAATTGTTAATCGGTGGTGTTGATGTAGATGTATATGAACAAGAAGCCGTTGCTGGAGGAGTTATGACATATGGTATCCCTTCATATAGATTGTCCTATAATGATGTTTTAAGGGTTGTTGATGATTTAAAAAAATTAGGTTGTAAGTTTCATTATAATACCAAACTTTTAGAATCAGATATAGTTGCTATGAAAAAGGATTATGATGCTATTTTTATAGGTATAGGACTTACTAAAGTAAGAAAGCTTGGCATTAAAAATGAAAATCTAGATGGTGTTTATGATGCTTTAGACTTTTTAAAGCAAATTAACTATAATATTAAACTAAATAAAGGGAGTTTACCTATAATTGGTGATGTAGTAGTTGTTGTAGGAGCTGGAAATGTTGCAATGGATGCAGCAAGAAGTGCTGTTCGTTTAGGAGCCAAAAAGGTTATAATAGCATATAGAAGGAGCTTGGAAGAGGCACCAGCCACAAAGCATGAAATATCTGAAGCTCAACAAGAAGGGGTAGAGTTTAAATTTTTGAATAATCCTGTTGAGGTAATTGGTGATAGCCATGTTACGGCTATAAAATGTGAGGTTATGAGACTAGGTGAGCCTGATGAATCGGGAAGAAGAAGACCAGTTGGAACTAATGAATTTATTACAATAGAATGTGATAATATCATTTCTGCCATAGGACAAATTCCTGAGAATATTTTTAATGAAGGTGTTATAGCAACTGATCATAATTATATTTGTGCTGATGGTTTAAAAACAACAGTTGATGGTATCTATACAGGTGGCGATATTTTACTAGGTGCCAAAACCGTTGTAGAAGCTATGCGCTGTGGTAGAGAATTTGCAAAAGAAATACTAAATAATTTAAAGTGAGGCTTGAAAAATGTTTTGTAAGAAATGTGGAAGTAGTGTTGATAATGATTCTACATATTGTCCATATTGTGGCGAAAAATTAAAATTTGAAAATGATTTTAACACTAACGATAATGTAGGTGGTTACATTTCTATATTAACGTTTTTATTTCCTATTGTAGGCATAATTTTATTTTTTTGTTGGAAACATGAAAAACCTAATTCTGCTAAAAAGGCATTATTAGGGACTTTGATTTTCGTTGTTTGTGTAGTTTTACTGACAGTATTTTCGTTAGTTTGCATGTTCATTTAATAAATAAAAGACCGTGAACTTGCTAACTTTATAAGTTAGCGTTCAGGGTCTTTTTAATTTGGTACTCTAAATTAAAGGGTGTGTGAAGGGGAATCCAACTTTAAATTTGAAGGTGTGGTATCTTTAAACACAGGGTGTGTACCTAATCCATAAATAAATCAGTGTGTAA
>DVKU01000126.1 GCA_018715825.1 Candidatus Avacholeplasma faecigallinarum | reverse complement strand
TATACCCTACAAAAGGATATATACATAACACAAGCAGAAGATAATACAATAAGTGGACATACCCAAACAAATATATCATCACTTGGCGAAGATTTTCAAATGGTTGAAAGAACTGACAATGAAAATTTTTCAGGAACTAAACCTGAGTCATTATTTGGTTTTAAATTAGATGAATCAAAGCTTTCAAATTTAGAGATAACTGATACTGAACTTAAAGCTAATATTGCTAGTACAGTATGTAATGATGTCTTAAATGCTTTAAACTTCCAAGCTTCATCAGATGTTGCATTAAGCATTAAGTTTGAAGGGGAAGCACTACAATCATGGAGCATAAACTTCACAAATGCTACAAATAAAGTTGTTAGTATTGAGGCTCAATATAAGTATTAAAAATGGCACCAGCTTAGCTGGTGTTATTTTTTTAATCGATCTATGTTTATATAAAATTAATCTAAAATAAACATTTAAAAACGATAACGTTTTCACGGAAAAATTCCCCTTTTTTTATCAAAAAAAAGGGGGTATTTTGTTGACATGATTTTTCAATAGTGATAGTATTGAAAAGTGTAAAATAGATAAAAAAAAGAGGTGAATTATAGTGAGTAAGAAAAGAAAAATAATCAGCCTTAGTATCTACTTTGGATTGATTATTATCCTTTTAATTGCCGTCTTTTTAGTTCCAAGCTCTAATGGGCATGAGGCTATTGAGGATGCAATGAAGGATTCTGTACTACACGAATATAATTACGTCTTGTTATGGGGTATAAAATTGAATCCCGGTTTGGTTTCAGCCTATTTAGTAACGGCTTTAATTCTTGTAATAGCAATTCTAATTAGAATTTTTGCTATTCCTAGGTTTAAGATGATTCCCGGAAAAATGCAGTTAGTAATTGAGGAAATAGTTAAATTTTTTAGTAATTTAGCTAATGAAAATAGTCCTCACTACAATCGTTTTTTAGGGGCTTATATCTTTGGCGCAGGCGTTTATATTTGTATTGGTACGCTATTTGAATTGTTAGGAATTCAAATTATCGGCTCAGAGGGTCAGGCTATTACCTTGCCAGCGCCATTGTCGGATATTAATGGTGCCATTGCTATAGGATGTTTCTCTTATTTAGTTATTCTATTTGGAGGAATTAGGGCAAACAAGGCTAAGGGAATATTATTAACTTTAAAGGAATTCTCATTACCAATTTCAATGAGTTTCCGTTTATTTGGAGCCTTACTTAGTGGTTTACTAGTTACAGATTTAGTTTATCATTATATTAGTTTGAGCTTTGTATTACCTGTTGTGGTTGGAGTTTTATTTACTTTAATGCATGCAGTAGTACAAACCTATGTATTAACTATGCTAACATCATTATTCTATGGTGAGGTTTCAGAAAAAAAGAAAAAAATAAAGAAAAGTAAAAAGGCAATTGCCTAGTGGAGGATTATATGAGAAATTTTAAAAAAATTAGAAATATTTTATTTGGAGCTATAATTGCTTTAGCTTTAGTATTTGTAGCATGCTACATCGTTAATAATCTTAATTCAACAAATATGGATGTTTATAGATTAAATCTATCATCTATTAAGCTAGCTAATGAGGCTACAGGTGATAATAGTATTTTTGGTAAGGCTGTAGGTGCTGGTATTGTTGTTGGTCTAGCTGCTTTAGGTGGTACTATTGCAATGGGTATGTCTGTAGCAAAATCAGCTGAAAGTATTTCACGTCAACCAGAAGCAGAAAGTAAAATTAGAACTACTTTGATGCTAGGATTAGTATTTATTGAAACACTTGTTATTTATGCTTTAATTGTTGCTATCTTAGTTATCTTCGTATTGTAAGCGAGGTGCTAGCAATGTTTTTAGCAAATATACCTTTAAATATTGATTGGCAACAAATTCTTTTACATGTTTTAAACCTAGTTATTCTTGTTGGAGGACTTTATTTGCTTTTATATAAACCTGTAAAAAATTTTATGGCTAAAAGAAAAGAATATTACGAGCAAATGGATAAGAAATCCAATGATAATCTTGAAAATAGTGAAGCCATTAAAAAAGAAATTAATGAGCGTTTGAAAAATTTAAATGCAGAAATCAGTCAAAAGAAGACAACTGTAAATAAGGAAATCGAAGACTATCGTAATACTGAGTTAGCTAAGGCTTCAAAGGAAGCTGAGGATATCGTCAAGAAGGCTATGGCAGATGGCAATTTAGAAAAGGAAAGAATTTTAGCTTCAGCCAATGAGGAAATTAAAAATTTAGTTTGCGAAGCAACTGAAAAGCTAGTTTTAGATTCTACAGCATCTGATGCATATGATCAATTCTTAGATAAAGCTTTAAAGGGAAGTGATAAAGATGAGTGATAAAAAGGCTATAATTTATTCATCTTGTGCTCCTAATAAGTCACAAACAAAGAAATTTTTAAAGTTCTTAAAAGAAAAATATAATGAAGATATAGAATTAGAATTTCAACAAAGTGATGCATTTCCTGGAGGCTTTCGTTTAGAAGTTGGTAATGATTTATATGATTACAGTGTTAATGGAAGATTTAAGCAATTAAAGGATACTTTAGTAAGTGTTCCTAAGTCAAATGGTAATATTATTCCACTTCTTAAACAAGCTATTGATAATTTTGAAGCAACAGCTGTTAAACGAGAGGTTGGAAGTGTTATTTCTGTAATCGATGGTATCGCTGATATAAAGGGGCTTGATAATGCTTCATACGGCGAAATCATTGTATTCTCATCAGGCGCAAAGGGTATGGTTCAAAATATTTGCCCTGATAAGATAAGCTGTATTTTGTTTTCTGAGGATGGAGATATTTCTCAAGGAAGTAGCTGCTATAGAAGCTATAAAACTGCTGGTATGCCTGTTGGTGATGCTTTTTTAGGAAGAGTTGTTAATGCCTTAGGTGAACCTATTGATGGAAATGGCGAAATTAAGGCTGATGACTATTATCCACTTGAGACACCAGCTCCTTCTATAATCGATAGAAAAAGTGTATGTCGTCCCCTTGAAACAGGTATTTTAACTATTGATTCAATGTTCCCTATTGGACGTGGGCAAAGAGAGCTTATAATTGGTGATAGACAAACAGGTAAAACGGCAATTGCTATTGATACAATTTTAAATCAAAAGGGTAAAAATGTAATTTGTATTTATGTGGCTATAGGTCAAAAGGCCTCATCTGTTGCCTTATTAGTTG
>DVKU01000125.1 GCA_018715825.1 Candidatus Avacholeplasma faecigallinarum | reverse complement strand
GCTAAGGCTTTTAGTGATTTGTTAAGTGCTATGAATAATTTAGAAAGTGAGAATATTTTGATAATGACCTCATTAAAGGTTTTACCTGATAATGAAAGAATTTCTAAATTAAAAAAGTATAGCTCACTAATTGATCTTAGGCTAAAAAACATTAATCTAAAAGAATACATAGATAGACTTATAGCCACTAATGGTTTTAGCATTGATGAAAATGCAGTGACATTATTGTTATCTTATAATTTGGAATTATCGGAATTAAGTAATGACCTAAAAAAGCTTATGTGTTATGATTTTGATAGTAAAAAAATAACTGAACAAGATGTAAAATTGCTAGTTAGTCGTCCACTTGATGATAATGTATATCAGCTTATAGAAGCGGTATTAGATAAAAATTATAGGCATATTTTTTCATCATTAAAAGATTTTAAATTACAAAATATGCCATCATCTTATATTGTTTCTTTGTTGATTAATAAATTTCAAGAATTATATAATACATATATTTTATCTAAAGCAAATATGTCGCAAGCAGATATTGCTAATGTATTTCATGTATCATCTGGTAGAGCTTACTATATGCTTAAGAATATAAAAAAGCTTTCATTAGATAAAATAAAGCAAAATTTAGAGCTTTTAAATGATTTAGATTACAATATAAAAAGTGGCAAGCTAGATCAAAATATTGGCTTGGAATTATATTTATTAAAATAAAACAAAAAACACCATCAAATGGTGTTTTTGTTTATGTATTACTTTAATGTATTAACTGCGCAAGCTAATTCAGACTTATGTCTAGCAACATAGTTCTTATGAACGATTCCTTTAGCTTGTGCCTTATCTAATTTCTTATAAGCAAAAGATAAAGTTGTTTGTGCTTGTTCTAAATTTTTAGCCTCTACAGCAGCGAATACAGCTTTCATTGCAGTTTTTAAAGATGATTTGAATGCCATGTTTGCTTGTCTTGCTTTTTCATTTGTCTTAATACGCTTAATTTGTTGTTTAATGTTTGCCATAGTTTCACCTCCATCATCACATGCAGTGTATATTATAACATTATAAAAATGCTAAAGCAAGAAATAAATTAAAAAAAATATTAGTTTTTGTATTAATTATAAAAAAATGTAGAAAATACAATTAGGTGATGAAATTGTTTAAAGGTAGAACTGATATGGCTATTGAGTCAATCACAACAGAAATTAAGTATGATATTGATAAAAAAATTAAGGGCATGCTATATAAGAAATGTTATGTAGACAAAAAATTATCTAAAAAAATAGGTAAAGATGAGGGAATTTATTACACGATTGATAATATTGATTACTATTTTAAAGCTAATGATATAATTAAACTTATAAGTGACATTATAAAAGAAGTGATATTAAATCAAGGTAATATCACTGATATTTTAGTTGTTGGCTTAGGAAATCCTATGATTACGCCGGATTCATTAGGACCTTTAGTTGTTAATAAAATTGAGGTTAATAGACATCTAGAGGGACAATATAACTTCCAAGTTTCGGCAATATCACCAGGTGTTATGGGGCAAACAGGTATGGAAAGTAGTGAAATTATTAAAGCCATATGTGATGATTTTAAGCCCAATTTAGTTATAGTAATTGATGCTTTGGCATGTAATGACCCAAATAGAATGTGTCATTCAATTCAACTTTCAACAGCTGGTATTAATCCTGGTGCAGGAATTGGAAATCATAGAAAGAAGCTTGCTTATTCAACTCTTGGGTGTGATGTTCTTGCTATAGGTATTCCTACTGTTTGTGATATAAATATTTTCTCTCAAGAGGTTAATAATGATTATTTTGTTACTCCAAATGATATAGATCAAGCTATGGATATCTTATCAGATATTATAGCCTGTGGCATTAACAAAGCAATTTGCTAGTTATTTTATGCATATAAAGTCTTGATAAGGCTTTATATGTTTTTATTTTTATTATAAAAGGCTGTAAAACTTTTTATCATTTTTATAGGGTGATAGCTTAATTTGGCCTTTCTTAGTCCTTCGATTCCTAAATCTTCTTCCCTATTTATATACTTAACCTTACTACAAACATAATTAGCCATTAAATAATTAATCATTTGTGAGGCTCCATGAAAATTATAATCTGCCTTTTCAAAATGGGTTATAAAGGTATCATCTTGATAAGTTCCTATGGAAATGGCAACTACTTTTTCGTCCACCTTTAGTATTAAACCATCAAGATTAAGCTTCTTTAAATTATGAAGAGCTAAAATTATAGCCTCCTCCTCACCGTTAAATGATCTTAAATCCTCATCATTATTTTTAATCCAATTATTTAAAAATGCTATGTCCTCAGTTTCATTATATTCATTTATAGGTATAACTTTATAGTTATATTTTTCTTTGAAGGAGTTGACAAAGTTTCTTTTAGCTTTATATTTTTTCCCGCCTAAAGTTGCCAAATCTGATGCTAGATAAACGTAATCATCATTATCTATAATATGTTTTATAGTGAAACTGTCATCGAAGTATTTTAAATCCTGTTCTTCAATATTGATGATAATTAATTCATCATCTTTTGTATAATTAATTAAATTTTCTATTCCCATTTTGGTATTATTCAAGGGAATAAAATATAAGTATTGATTATTTATTTTACATCTTAGGTATAAAATATCGTCATTTATTGATATTTCTGTATTATAGTAATTTCTCCACAAAAATAAATCAGAAAAGCAAAAATCACAATTATTTTTTGGACTTTTTGATTTGTAAGCTTCAAATATTTCTTTATCGGCTATAGTTAAACTTCTAAACTGCATTTTATCACCAAGAGTATTATACACTTTTTCATATATTTTTAATAATATTTTTATACAATCATAAAATTTTCTTTTTCTACATATTCTATATGCTATAAATTATGTGGTGATAAAATGAGTAAGAAGAATGCTTTTTATGTTATTATTGGAGTTTTTGTTCTTGTATTAATATTGAGTTTAGTAGTTTCAAATAATGCTGATAGCGTGGAAACTGCAACAGAAGATATGGATTCTTCATATTATGTAGAAGCAAATAACAATATATTTATAAGATTTTCTAATATCTGTGATGATTGTTGTTATTACATAGTTGATATGGTACTAGGTGGAATCGAAAATATTTTTTCTTCTTTTACAAAAAATTAAAAGATTGAGTCTTCTTGAAAGTATGGTATAATTAAAAAGGAGTATTTTGGAAAGGAGTATTAATTTATATCATTAAATTAATTATATAGGACTATGACATTACCTAATAAACTTACACTTTTAAGAATTTTAGTTATACCAGCTATGATTATTTTAGCTTGTATACCTTATCTTAACGACAATTATATTTTTTTACAATTAACATATGCTAACTTTATAAATGTTATTTTGTTTTGCCTAGCTTCTATGACAGATTTTTTAGATGGTTATATAGCTAGAAAATATAATTTAGTTACAACATTTGGAAAATTTGCTGATCCATTGGCAGATAAGATGTTAGTATTAATTTCATTTATGATATTAATGGTACAGCCTAATTTGGTTGCCGATTTTAACTCAGTAGCATTACAGGTTGTTCCTATGTGGGCTGTTGCAATCATTTTATTAAGAGAGTTAATCGTTTCAGGAGTAAGACTTGTGGCAGCTCAGCGTGGTGAGGTTATCGCAGCTGGTTGGTCTGGAAAGGTTAAAACTTTTGAAACTATGATAGCTTTGATTTTTCTTTTTTTAAGTGGTTTAAATAATATTATCGCCATCATTGGTTTAATTTTACTCTATATTTCAGTAGTATTAACCATATATTCTGGATTTGAGTATGTCTACAAGAGTAGAAAAATAATATTTGAATCAATTTAAAAAAAATACTTTAATTCATCTATTATTTATGTAGGAGGTATTATATGGCTGATAGTAGAGAACAAGCTTTAGAGCAAGCTTTAAAGCAAATAGAAAAAGAATTTGGTAAAGGCGCAGTAATGAGACTTGGCGATGAGGTAGATAAAAAAATTGAGGTTATTTCCTCAGGATCTATTTCGCTTGATAAGGCTTTAGGAGTTGGAGGTTTTCCTAAGGGAAGAATAATTGAAATTTATGGACCTGAATCATCAGGAAAAACAACATTTGCCCTTCATGCTATTGCCAATGCTCAAAAAGAAGGTGGCTATGCTGCATTTATAGATGCTGAGCATGCCTTAGACCCAGTTTATGCTAAAGCATTAGGGGTTGATATTGATAATTTAATTCTTTCTCAACCTGATAGTGGTGAACAGGCTTTAGAAATAGCAGAAGCATTAATCAAATCAGGAAGCGTTGATGTTATCGTAATTGACTCAGTTGCTGCTTTAGTTCCTGAAGCAGAATTAAATGGTGATATGGGTGATAATCACGTTGGATTACATGCAAGACTTATGAGTCAAGCAATGAGAAAATTAGCTGGTATAATTAATAAAACTAAATGTGTGGCAATTTTTATTAATCAAATTAGAGAAAAAGTTGGAGTTATGTTTGGAAATCCTGAAACTACAACAGGAGGAAGAGCATTGAAGTTTTATTCTTCTATAAGATTAGAAATCAGAAGAGGAGAAGCTATTAAGGATGGTACTACTATTTTGGGTAATAGAACAACAGTTAAGGTTGTCAAAAATAAAGTAGCCCCTCCATTTAAAACTTGTGAAGTAGATATTATTTATGGCAAGGGTATTTCTAAGACTGGTGAGATTGTTGATTTAGCCGTTAATAATAATATTATCAATAAAGCTGGTGCTTGGTTTTCCTATAATGGCAACAAAATAGGTCAAGGTCGTGAAAATGCTAAAGAATTTTTAGCGAATAATCCAGAAATATGTAATGAAATTGTTTTAAAATTAAAAGAAATATTATAAGTTTCAATTTTAAATTGACAAGTGCTTTTCAATAGGTTATAATAGAAAAGCACTTGGTAAGTGGAGTAATACTCAAGAGGCTCAAGAGGCTTCCCTGCTAAGGAAGTAGACCGGGTAACTGGTGCGAGGGTTCGAATCCCTCTTGCTCCGCCATATAGTATAGTAAGGCTAGAAATAGCCTTTTTTTTAATTTTAATTTTCATTTAAAATGGGATGATTTATATATGTCTACATTGACATTATTTTTGGCGTTGAATCTTTACTGTTTGTTTTACTGGGAAAAGCATATATTTTTCAATGGTTTTTGCTAGCAAAACAAATAACGCTTTTTCTGCGTTGAATAAAATTTCGTTTTCGCCTATAATATCGTCGTTATTTAAAATAATATTTTTATTATTTTTTTAAAATTGTATTTTATGTAAAAAAATAGCCTTTTTTATTGAATTTTCAAAGAAAAAAACATAATGTGATATTTTTTATTTGAAATTTCGTTTAAAATCTATAATTAACTTTTGATAAAATCATTATGATTAACTTTTGATTAGTTC
>DVKU01000124.1 GCA_018715825.1 Candidatus Avacholeplasma faecigallinarum | reverse complement strand
TCTACAAATTGATATTTTTTTAAAAACTCTGCATATAATTCTAAATCTGTTAAGTAAGCATTTATTGTGTTGATAGAAGCTCTCTTATCATTTTGTAGATAATATTTAAAATCAGATAGTTCAAAAAATATTACTTCATGTTCTTGTTTTTTCATTTTCTACTCCTTTAATTACTTACAAAGTTTTCATATACCAAATTGGCTAGTAATATTTTATCTTCTGGAATGTAAATTGTATCATTTGAAACTTTAATTAAACCGTTTTTTATCAATTCACTAAAATCGAAATCAGCTAATGGATCGCTATTAAATTTAGCAATATAGTCGCTAATTTTAACACCAGATAGTTTGCGAAGACCTAAGAGAAAAAATTCTCTTTTTCTTTCTTGTAGGTCAATATACTCTTTATTTACTTCATTATTTTTTAAATACCTAAGTAAAATTCGTTCATTATCAATCCTATAATCATCATAGTATGAGCTAGCACCACATCCTATGCCAATATATTCTTTACATTCCCAATAAACGAGATTATGCTTAGATTCAAACCCCGGCTTAGAAAAATTAGATATTTCATAATGATTAAAACCAATGCTTTTTAAATATTTACATATGTATTCATACATATCAGCACATAAATCCTCATCAAGAGGTTTAAATTTATTTTGCTTATATAGATGCATTAATACGGTATTTTCTTCCAAGATTAAGCTGTAATAGGAGATGTGAGTGACATCCATTTGTTTAATAAAATCTAAATCTGTTTTTATATCATCTAAAGTTGTTTTATCGATTCCAAACATAAAATCTAAATTTATATTGTTTATACCAGCTAATTTTAACTTATTAATCTTATCAATGACCATTTGTTTATTATGATGTCTATTTAGGGTTTTTATGACGCTATCGACAATACTTTCAACTCCGATACTAACTCGATTAAAATTATAATCAACTAATAATTTTATTAATTCATCATTTATTAATTCAGGATTTAATTCGATAGTATTTTCTTTTGAACAATATAGATATTTTTTTAAAGCCTCAAATAGATTTTTTAATAAATTGATACTAATACTATTCGGCGTACCTCCACCAATATAGATTGTATATATTTCGTCCTTTTTAATCTTTAAATTATTTATTTCATTTACTATATTTTCTATATACTTACTTTTTAACTCATCCTTAGCTATTATTTTTGGAAAATCACAATAACTACAAATTGTTTTACAAAATGGTATGTGTATATATAAGCTAATCATTAAAAAATACCTCTAATGCATTATCATAGAAAATTTTTTGTTTTTCCTCTTGAGTAAATAAATTACTATCCTCAATATATTTATAACTTTGTTCGTAGGTTGAGTAGTTCATTGCCATAGGAAAATCGCTACCCCACATTATTTTATTAATCCCAACAATATCAATAGCTGTCCTAATATAATTTTGGGCTTCTATAAATGGATATGGCTGTTTTGTATTGTTAGGTAATGATGCAATATCAAAATATACATTTATAAGATTTAATTTATTTAGATTCTCCTTTAAAATATCTAATTGATTGTGTTGAGGAGCAGTTAGATGGCAAATAACAAATTTCATATTCGGATACTTTTTAATGGCATTAGCAAGATTATCAACTTGATAGCAATTATTATTGGGTCTGCCAATATCTATAACAAATATAAGCTTATGATCGTTGGCCATAGTATAAACCTCATTCATGATATCACCGTTTAAATCAACGGTTTGATGATTAGCCATTAATCCTGAACCATTAGATACTTCCATTTTTATAACCTTAATTTTTAAATCATCAAACAAATGCTTGATGATAAGTTTTTTATTATATGAAAACGGATCGTAGGTTGCCGCAGCTAAAATAAAGTTAGGATGTCTTTGCATAGATTCATAGGTATACAAATTTTGAAAACCAGCGTAATTGCCTTGTAGACAAACTGTTTTCTCAACATTATGGCTTTTTAAAACCCTAATTAAGGTTTCATCATCAACCGACTTATCACCGTACTCACTAGGGAATAAGTTTATAATATCTCCATTTGCATATTGGGCTTTGCCATTTCCTAATGGTCTTAGTTCTCCTTTAGAGCCTACGCCACATATATTTTCAATTAAATGAGTGTGTACATCAATTTTTCTCATATTATCAAATCCTTCATTGCAATTATAACATAATTTTTTCATTTTCAAAAACTTTATAAAAATACAATAAAAGTCAAAATTTGTCGAACGAAATTTAATTTTTTTTGTAAAAGACACTATTTAAATTTATAAAAATGATGTTATAATGTCATCAATACAATTTTTATAATAAAGATAAGTGAGGTAAAAAAATGAAAAAAGAGACATTATGCGTTCAATCTGGTTATAATCCTAAGAGTGGTGATCCTAGAGTAACCCCAATTGTCCAATCAACAACCTATTATTATGAAAAAGCACAGGATTTAGCTGATTTATTTGATTTAAAATCACCTGGTCATATATATTCACGCCTATCTAATCCTACAAATCAAGTGTTAGAGGAAAAGGTTGCTGCCCTAGAAGGTGGTACTAATGCCATAGCATGTGCCTCAGGCCAATCAGCTACATTGATGAGTATTCTTAATGTTTGTAGCAGTGGTGATAATATTATTTCTAGTAGCTGTATTTATGGCGGTACATATAATTTGTTTTCGGTAACCTTAAAAAAATTCGGAATTGAAACTAGATTTATTGAGCCTACTGCTTCTATAGAGGAAATTGAAAAATTAATTGATGACAATACTAAGCTAGTTTTTGCAGAAACTATAGCTAATCCTGCCTTAGTTGTTCTAGATTTTGATCTATACAAAAGTATTTGTCAAAAATATGGACTTTTGTTTTTTGTTGACAACACTTTAGCAACACCTTATTTATGTAATCCTAAGGAGTTTGGAGCTAATATTGTAATCCATTCTTCCTCAAAATACTTAGATGGTCACGCAGTAGCCTTAGGTGGAATAGTTGTTGATTTGGGGAATTTTAACTATAAAGCTTCAAAAAGATATCCTATGTTTAATATTAAAGACGAGTCATATCATGGAATTGTCTATTCTAATCAAAATGATATTGCCTTTGGATTAAAACTTAGGGCTCAAATGGTGAGAGATTTGGGAGCTATAATGTCGCCAATGAATGCCTTTTTAACCCAATTAGGTATTGAAACTTTAGCATTGAGAATGCAAAGACATATTGAAAATGCCAAATATGTAGCAGAATTTTTAAACAATCATCCCAAGATAGAATGGGTAAAACACCCATCTTTAAAAAGTGACCCTTACTATGAATTGGCTCAAAAATATATGCCTAATGGTGTAACTGGAATGATGAGCTTTGCAG
>DVKU01000123.1 GCA_018715825.1 Candidatus Avacholeplasma faecigallinarum | reverse complement strand
TATTGATGGCTATGATATTTGGTGATTTTGTAATTTTTATATTTATTTTTACAATCTTTTTTTGTATTAAAGATTTGATTTTAAACAAAAAGGTAGACCTACATCATATCTCTTTTTTAGGTATTATTCTTGTATATATATCTATTTCTACATTTGCTCATATGGGATTATATGATGCTTTAGCTATGACAAACAAAACGGTCTTAACAAAAACGGTAGGTCTTTATTCTCGATATTTTAAATATTATGAGCATTCATTTAGCTGTGGTGGTGGCATAATTGTGGCTTTTTTACTACAAATTATAATCTTTATTGGTGGTAAAATAGGTGCCTATTTGTTTGCCATGGGTTCTTTTGTTGTTGGTGTTAGCTATATAATGGATTTAAAGCTTCTATTAATTTTTAAAGGTGGAAGATTTAAGGTCATTCCTATGAAGGTCTATAAGGGAGTAGTTAGCTATTTTAAAAATATTCATTATACTAAGGCAACATCTAAATCACCCAAATTAGCATTATCTATTTTAAGAGATAGTGATGAAGCAGTTAATTTTACTCTTCAGCATGAAATTAATCGTGAAAATTTTGAAAAATTAAAAAACTATATAAAGGCTAATCATATATATTGTGTAGGTGATAGCTTTTATACATCCTATACATCCTCTCGTTTTGTGGTAAAATTAGCTCATAAAAGTGAAAGTGCTCTATCAGAGCTAAGTTCTTATTTTAACAAATGTTGTTTTTTTATTAAGGATGATCTTTTAATTAATATTGAGGTATCAAATCAATTTAAAAAACTATTAACCTTGAAAAACTTTTTAGTAAACCATAATAGTAAATCGCAATTACCATTGGCTATAGATGTCAATAATCAAATTATAGAATTTGATATCTCTAAAGGACATATTTTGTGTATTATAGGTGATCCTACTAGTGGTATTAAAACCTTAATTAGGTCGTTATTATCAACTTTGTTTTTTAAGGGCTATAATCCTAGACAAATTTATTTTTATGATTTATATAATGAATTTAATATTTTATCAGGAAGTAAAGTTCATTACATAAATAATGAAAAATCAACATCTATATCCTTTGATGAAGCTTTTGAGGAATATGAAAGAAGAAGTGATGTTTTAAAATATTTAAATGTAGAGACAATAAGTGAAGCTAACAAGGCAATTGAACAAATGGGGAATGAGTATGAAAAATTAGAGCCTATTTTTCATTTTATTTTTTTTGATAGTAATAAATTTGATTCCAGTCTATTACAAAAGCTTTCCTATGTCATGCAATTTGGTGTAAAAGTTGGGATGATTATCTTTATTATTTTAAAAAATAAAAATGGCTTAAGTAAAATAAATTTAGAAAATAGTGACATATTGGCCTTATATTTAAATGATGTATCTACATCCATTAAATTGTTTGGAAGTGATATAGCCTGTAGATTACAAAAAAAAGGAGATGTCCTATATCAAAGTCAAAATAGACTATTTCATGGACAAACTCCTTATGTATCATTAGATGATTTTGAAAAAATTATTAATCATCTTTAAGCTTTTTTAAAAATTCCTTTATGGCCTTTTCATAAGAACCAGTATCTTTTGGTGTGTAGTATACCTTGTTAATTAATTCATCAGGTAAGTATTGCTGTTTAACATAACCATTTTTATAATCATGAGGGTACTTGTATTCATATTTACCACTTTTTAGTTCTTTATTAAGAATATGAGGAGGTATTTTCATTGATTTTAAATTAGCTAAATCTTCAATTGCTTGATTAATTCCTAAATAAGTGGAATTAGATTTGGGCGAGGTTGCAAGATCAACAATGGCATAGGCCAGTGGTAACCTAGCCTCGGGCAGCCCTAGCATAAGAGCACTTTTACACGCGGCATATACCCTAGGTCCACAAGCGGGGTTTCCAAGTCCAATATCCTCATACATTGAACACAAAAGTCTCCTAACTATAAATTCTAAATCCTCAGTTTGAAGTAATCTAGCTAGGTAATGTAGGGCAGCATCCGGATCGCTTCCTCTAATTGATTTTATCATGGCAGAGGCAACATCATAAAAGTTTTCACCTTTTTCATCAATTAAAAAGGCTTTTTTGCCAATTAGCTGCATTACATTTTCTAAAGTTAAATCGTCTTTATCTAGCATAGTTGTAATTTCTAGCATATTAAGGGCAGTTCTAATTTCACAAGATGAGGCCACAGCTATATATTTTAAAATATCATCTGATAATTGGTTAAATTTTTGACTTTCTATTGTTTTTTTAAGAAGAAGGATGATATCATCCTCTTTTATTTCATTCATTCTATATATATGGCATCTTGAACGAATAGCAGGATTAACACAGCGATAAGGATTTTCAGTTGTTAATCCAACTATTGTTAATTTGCCTGATTCTATAAATGGAAGTAGGTAATCCTGTACATCCTTTTTCATTCTATGAATTTCATCGATAATACAAATGATATTTGGATAAAGATTGGCACAATCAGATATTTCCTTTAGCTTTGATTTGGTGTCACATGATGCATTAAACGAAAATGAAGTTAGAGGAAAATAAGAAGCAATGATTTCGGCTATTGATGTTTTACCACATCCAGCTGGACCATATAAGATTAATGAAAATAATTTATTTTGGTCTAGCATTTTTCTTATTACTCCTTTGGGACCAACTAGATGATCTTGACCAACTATATCATCAAAACTTTTTGGTCTTATTTTATAGGCAAGTGGTTCCATATTATCACCCCATGCTATTTTAACATATTAAATTATTTTTTTAAAGGTTATACCAAGTAATCCTCCACAGCATGAGGATATAATATAGATAATACTAGGTAGCAATTGTAAATTAAAGCTATTACCTATTAAATAAAAGATGACTTGAAATAAAAATAAATGGAAAACTCCCGCTAGTAAACCAACGATTAAGCCTCTTTTATGAATCATATTAGCATATAGTAGCCCTAATAACAAATAGGTTGTTATACCCATCACTAATTCCATTATTTGGTTGGAATTATTATTTGTTTTCATAAGGTAAAATGAATAAATTAATCCCACTATTAGAATATATATAATACAAAAACAATAAATTTTAATTCCACTAATAATTTTTCTTTTCATTATCTCACCTGTTTAATAGTATGTTTAAATATTATTAATTATTCTTTTTTTTTAGCTTATAGCCCCTTATAAGAATAATTTTTTAAATTAATCTAAAAATAAATATGGTGAGCTTAATGAATTATTTTTGGATTATTGGTAAAACTGTTATTATTTATTTTGTAATAATTTTTATTCTAAGAATATTAGGTAAAAGAGAAGTTGGGCAGCTTTCTATTTTTGACTTGGTTATTCTTTTAATCATAGCCGATATTGCATCAATAGGAATCGATAATGATGAGTTTTTTTGGGCTAGCTTTTGTTGTCTAGCAGTCCTTGCAATTCTTCAAAAATTATTATCTTTAATTCTTTTACATGTAGCAAAACTTCGTAAGCTATTTGATGGAGATCCAACAATTATAGTCTATAATGGAGTAATAAAGCTTAAAAATATGAAGAAGGAATTATACACTATGGATGATTTGGTTTGTCAAATGCGATTAGAAAATGTTATGGATATTTCGCAAATAAAATTAGCTATTTTAGAGACAAATGGCACTCTATCTATAATTCAAAAAAATGAGTCTTCTAATACAATCTTACGTATAATTTTAAGTTGTGAGCTTGTTATGGATAATATTAAATGTTTAAATTATGACATTAATAAAATAAAAAAAGCGTTATCTAAGCACAAGCTACAGTTAAAAAAAATACTTTACGCTTCAATTCATCATAATACTTTAACCTATTATTATCACAATAAAAATAAAGGGGAAATTAATGCTCAAAGTATTACGCTAAATTAGTTTGATAAGACCTATCTTTATAGAAGTAGTAGAATAATAATGATATAAGTAAATATAAAGCTGTTATTATAAAATAATAAATTATATTACTAGATAATATTAAAAATAATATATACATTGCAGTAATTAATATAAGAATAAATAGCATTTGTCTACTAGGCTTATAGTTACTTATCTTAAAGGCAATAATAAATAGTAAAACACATTTAATTATAGCACCTATACTAAAGCCTATTAGATATCCTGTTTTATTAAAAAATGGCATTGATGAAAATACGTATATTAATATTATAGAAATAATTTGGGAAATGAGGGTAATCCAAAGCAGATATTTTTCTTTTTTATTGGCTTCTAGGATAATAACTAGTATTGGATCAAAATAAATAAGTAAAAATATCGGGGCAAGAAATTTTACAATGGAAGCACTAGCTGTATCCTTATACATAATTTTAAGCATGAACTCTGGTTGAAAAAAGCAAAGTGAAAAGCTAGTAATTGCGATTATAGAGCTTAGTATAAAAGCCTTATCTAGCAAATTATAGAGTTTTTTGGGATTATTAAAATTTTTAGTTATATTGGGAAATAAAAATTTAGATATAGTTAAGATGCCATATTGCCCATTTGTAAGTAAGGGAATAGCATAAGATGTTATTAAGGCAAAATAGGTAGTTGATTCATAAAAATCTATTTTAGCCTTTTTGCAGGCATAATAGTAAATAAATGGTGTAATATAGCCACCTATTGTTACAATTAAAGAGGATAGTGTTAGTGGTATTGCTTGCATTAACACTTTTTTTTCATAGAAGTTAGTTTTTATAATTTGTATTTTTCGTTTTCTTTTTATTTTATATGATAAAACTAAATTAGATGATAGCTCAGACAAAGTTAAGCAAAAAAAGACAATAGCTACTCTAAATTCAATTGATTTATTTTTAAATATATATAGTAAAGTAATTGTTGCGGCAAGCTTAGTTAAATTTTCAACAAAATTGGAAAAATAAGGGACTTTAAAATTATTATTAGCCTCTAGATAACCCTTCATTACTCCTGAAGTGTTAGAAAAGAAAAGAAGGGGTATGCACAAAAGAAGGGGATAATAAATAAAGCTATCTTGATAAAGATATTTATATAGCGGGAAGGATAAGAGCATAAAAATTGATATTATTGATGATGAAGCTAAAGTTACTCTAAGACATGATAGCATTATAACGCTAATACGGGTTGTTTTAAGATTTAGATTGCTAGCAATATTTTTATTACAAACAGTTTGAATCGATAGTGAAGAGATGCATAGACAAAGAGATAATGATGGCATAATCATTGAAATTAAGCGCATACCCTCTAATCCTAGCATTCTAGTAGAAATGATTTTATATAAAAAGCCGAATATCTTAATAGATAAAATCATGATGAAAATACTTTTCATTTTAATTATTTTTTTTATAGTAAAACCTCCTAAAATTTATTTAATACCTTTATCAACACTAAAGAATATTATATAATTTGTAATATAATTACTTGAGAGGTTTTATTTATGGATTTAAAAAAATATATTGCTAGTATTAATGATTTCCCTAAAAAGGGAATTATATTTCGAGATGTAACTCCAATTTTACAAAATCCACAAGCATATTCTTATGTATGTGAAAAATTTTTAGAATATGCTAAAAAGCAAAATGCCACTGCGATAGTGGCACCAGAAGCGAGAGGATTTATGTTTGGATGCCCTGTGGCAGTAATGCAAAATATAGCATTTATCCCTGTTAGAAAGCCTGGTAAATTGCCAAGGGAAACAATATGCGAGGAATATAGTCTAGAATATGGCAAGAATGTTTTATCAATGCATATAGATGCCTTAAGCAGCAAAGATAGAGTAATAATTATTGATGATTTACTTGCTACAGGTGGGACAGCCTTAGCAGCAGCAAAGCTTTGTGAAAGATTAAATGCCAAGGTTGTAGGTATGGCCTTTGTAGTAGATTTAGTTGATTTAAAAGGAAGAGAACTTTTAAATAAATATGATATATTAACTTTAACAGAGTATGAAGGAGAGTAAAGCTTATTTTTGGGGGTGAGCAGTATGAACTATTCTACATATGCAGATTTATATAATTTAACAAGCTCCTATATTCATAAGGAAGAAGATCAAAATCTTATTAAAAGAGCTTATGATTTAGCTGTTAAAATGCATAATGGTCAGCTTAGAAAAAGTGGAGAACCATACATTATTCACCCGTTAAATGTAGCTTGTATTTTGGCAACGCTTCATGTTGGACCACCAACTATAGCAGCTGGGTTATTACATGATGTAGTTGAGGATACACCTTGTACTCATGAAGATTTAGTTAAAGAGTTTGGTGAGGATATAGCATCACTTGTTGATGGTGTTACTAAGGTTGGTCAATTAAAGTTTGTATCTTTAGAACAAAAACAGGTTGAAAATCATCAACATATGCTTTTGGCGATGGCAAAAGATATACGTGTAATTGTTGTAAAATTAGCTGATAGATTACATAATATACGTACTTTAGGGGCCCTAAATAACGAAAAACAGGTTAGAATTGCTAGAGAAACATTAGAAATTTATGCTCCATTGGCTCATAAATTAGGTATGTTTAGAATTAAGGCTGAATTAGAGGATACGGCTTTAAAATATGTTGATAATCTTATGTATAATAAGATTTTGGCTCAAATTAAGGCTGATCAGTCTGCTAGAATTCAAAATGTTGATCATACTATTGCCGAAATAAAAAAATTTTTAGAGCCTTATCATTTTGAAAATGTCCAAATCAAGGGTAGAATTAAAAATATTTATAGTATTTATAAAAAGATGATAAATCAAAACAAGGCTTTTGAGGATATCTATGATGTTTTAGCCGTACGTGTTATTGTTACTACGGTTGGTGAATGTTATCAGGTCCTAGGATTAATCCATGCCCATTATACACCAGTACCTAAACGTTTTAAGGATTATATTGCTGTTCCAAAGCCTAATATGTATCAATCACTACATACCACTGTTATTAGTAATGATGGTTTTACTTTTGAGGTACAAATTAGAACCGAGGAAATGGATAAGGTTGCAGAATATGGTATTGCTGCGCATTGGGCATATAAGGAAAATGTGGAATATTCACGTGAAAAGGAGCAGTTTGAGATCGCTCAAAAGCTTAAATGGTATGGTGATTTATTAAGGTTTTCTGAGGAAAATGAAAAGCCTAGTGAGGCTAAGGATTATGTTGAAACTATAAAGGAAGATATACTAAGTACTAATGTTTATGTTTATACTCCAATAGGCGAGGTTATAGATTTGCCACGTGGAGCTACTCCTTTAGATTTTGCCTATAAAATTCATACAAACATTGGTAATAAAACAGTTGGTGCCATTGTTAATAATCATATAGTACCTTTAGATTATGAGCTTAAAACTGGAGATATAATCTCAATAAAGACGAATAAGAATTCATTTGGACCATCTGAAAACTGGTTAAAAATTGCTAAAACAACTCATGCCAGACATAAAATTAAGAGCTTTTTGAATAAACAAAATAAAGATGTATTAATAGCTCAAGGAAAGAGTATAGTTGATGAAGAATTTAGAAATAATAAAATTACAAATTATGATTTAACTGATGATTTTATTTTAAAAAATTTTTCTAAAAATAATGTTAACTCACTCGATGATTTATATTTAGAAATCGCTAAGGGCAATGTCTCAGCTAAAACAGTTGTTACTAAGTATTTAGGTGAGGATCAAAATAAGCAAACTGAGGTTTCTCTAAATAGGCAAATGGAGCGTAACCAAAGAATTTTAACAACTAATAGTGAAACTGGAGTTGTTGTTGAAGGTTTAACTAATCCACAGCTTAAATTAGGAAGCTGCTGTAACCCAATTCCTGGTGATGAGATTGTAGGATATGTTACTAAGGGAAATGGAATAGTTGTTCATCACTGCAACTGTAAAAATATAAAGTCCTTCCAAATGGAAAGATTAATACCATTAAGCTGGGCAGCTGATCCGGGAAGAAAGTATCCTGTTAGTATAAAAATTTATGCTACTTCAAATATGAATTTGCTTGTTGAAATAATGAATACTGTTTCTGCTAGTGGAATGTCTATTTTAGCTATTTCTGCTAAGAGTAATAATAATTTAGAAACTGTTGTTAAGCTTAAGGTAATGACTTCTAATTTAATGGAATTAGAGAAAATGATTATAAATATGAAAAAAGTAAAATTTATATACAATATAGAAAGAGATAATCTATGAGAGTAGTAATTCAACGATGTGCCT
>DVKU01000122.1 GCA_018715825.1 Candidatus Avacholeplasma faecigallinarum | reverse complement strand
GTTGTTTTAGCTTTTTGTTGTTTTTTGCCATTAACACTAATATTTTTTAGCAATTTATTTTTAAAGGCAAAAGTTAAACGAAACTGGAAAATTGTTAGAGAAAAAAATAGTGAAATGGGAAATGTTATACTAGAAAGTATAACAAACGTAAGAACGATTAGAGCTTTTTCAAAAGAAGAGGAAAATTATCAAAAAAATTTAAAATATTCTCAAGCTAGCTATGATGTAGAAAAAGCTAATCTTAAAATTAATGTAATATTTCAACCGATGTTTCAATCTATTGTAGCTATATCTATGATAGTATGTTATGGATTAGGGGCATATTTTTATTCTAAAAATGAAATTGGTGTAGCTAATTTAATGCAATTTGTAATGTATTTAAACTTATTTCAAGCACCTCTTACTAATATTGGAAATATGCTAAACAATTTTTATCAATCGTTAATTTCAGCTGATCGTTTGAATGAGGTTTATAATTCTAAAAGTCAGGTTATCGATAGTGCTGATGCTAAAAATTTAGATGAACTAAAAACAATTGAGTTTAGAAACTTTTCTTTTAGATATGATGGTGATGATAAGGATGTTTTAACAAATATTAATTTAAAAATTAGATATGGTGAAACTGTTGGAATTGTAGGACATACAGGAAGTGGTAAATCAACTTTGGTAAAACAACTGGTAAGACAATTGCCGATTGGGGAAGGAACATTATTTATTAATGGTGAGCCTATTGAAAATTTGAAACAACAAAGCGTTAGAAGTAAAGTTGGCTATGTTCCTCAGGAACATGTGTTATTTTCAAGAAGTGTAGAAAAGAATGTTGCTTTAGGTGATTCTCATGCTACAGAGGAGGAAATTGATCAAGCAATTTCACTTGCTGATTTTGCTAAAGATATTGAAAATTTACCTCAAGGATTAGAAACTATTGTAGGTGAATATGGTGTAACACTATCAGGTGGACAAAAACAAAGATTGGCTATAGCTAGAGCCTTTTTAAAGGATGCTGATGTTTTAGTTTTAGATGATTCGCTATCAGCTGTTGATGGAAAAACTGAGTCTAATATAATTCATACTTTAAAACAATATCGTGGTAAAAAAACAAATATAATTGTTGCTCATCGATTATCGGCAGTTATGCATGCTGATGAGATAATTGTACTTGATAAGGGAAAAATAGTTGAAAGAGGTAATCATGAAGAATTAATGAAGCAAAAGGGTTGGTATTATGAACAATTCATTGCTCAACAAATGGATGATGTAAAGGAGAAGGACCATGAGTAAAGCAGTAGACAATTTATCCAAGTCAACTTTATTGAAAAGAACTATACCATACATAAAAAAAGAGAAAAAATTGTTTATAGTTACTTTATTTTTTAGCATTGGTATTTCTGTTTTTACTATGATTACCCCGTTTATAACAAAAAAAATATTGGATGTTTATTTACCAAATCATCAATATATAAATATCGTATATGCATTGCTACTATATGCTTTAATTACAGTTTTAACTGTAGTTTGTCGATATTTGTTTCAATATATAAATACATTAACAGGAATGAATATTGAAAAAATGGTAAGAGATGAAGCCATTAGAAAAATAGATTATTTACCAGTTGATTATTATTCCTTAGAGCCAGATGGCAAAATTGTTGCTAAAATAACTAGTGATAGTAGTGGTGTTAGAACCTTCTATGTTACTTTATTTTCAATTTTTAATGCTATATTAAATATTATAATTATATATGTTGGAGTAGTAATTTTAGAGCCTATGTTAGGAATTTTAATATTGATTTTGGTTCCAATTTTATTATTATGGATTACAGTATATAGAAGAAAAGTTCATAAATATTATGTGGATTTAAGAGAGACAGGATCACGTATTACAGGAAAGTTAAATGAACTTATAACAGGGGCCCTAATTATACAAGATTTTAACCAAGAGGAAGATATGCTAGATGAATATAAAGGATTGGTTAGAAGATATGTTCATAATGATAGAAAGGCTAATACTATAAACATATATTTTGGATGGGAGCTTTTATCTTTAATTAAAAGAGCAGCTGAAATATCATTATTGATGTTTCTAGGATTTCAAACTTTAAATGTTAGTGGAATAATAATAAGTGTTGGATTAATTTCAGCCTTTAGTGAAAATTTAGATAAGATGATTAATCCTGTTAATGCTATATTTAACAACTTAAACGAATTGGAAGATTCTTTGGTTGGAGCTACAAGAGTTTATATATTTATTGATGAGAAAAATGATAGTAGAATATTATCTGGAAATAAGGCTCCTGATGATATAAGAGGTGAGGTTGAATTTAAGCATATTAGATTCGCTTATGTTGATAACAAATACGTTTTAGATGATGTATCACTACACGTTGACGCAGGCAAAACCATTGGAATAGTAGGACATACGGGAAGTGGTAAATCCTCTATGATGAATTTATTATTGCAATTTAATGATTATCAAGAAGGACAATTACTTGTAGATAATGTTGATATTAATACTTATAATAAGGCTTCTTACCGCAAAAATATTGGAATAGTATTGCAAACACCAGCATTATTTGAAGGAACTATTAAATCCAATATTACTATGGAAAGGGATTGTTATTCTGATGAAGATGTCACAAGGGTGTTAAAAGCTGTAGGGGCAGAATATATGATTCAAAAGACACCTTATGGCATTTATATGCCTATTAGTTTTAGAGGAGAGAATTTGTCTTTAGGTGAAAAGCAATTAATTTCTTTTGCTAGAATTCTACTTAGAAATCCTAAAATACTAATTTTGGATGAGGCTACGGCTAATATTGATTCAGATACTGAGGAAAAAATTAAACATGCGATGGAGATTGTAAGTAAAAATAGAACTACCTTTATTATTGCCCATAGATTATCAACTATAAAAAATGCCGATGAAATAATTGTTTTAGATAAGGGAAAAATAGTTGGAAGGGGCAAGCATGAATCTCTTTACCGCGATTGTTTTCAATATAAAGATATGTATGATAGTCAGTATGAAGAATTAAAAAGAAAACAAAGAATAATTTAACTATTTAGTCCGCTTTTATGGTAAGTAAAAGTGGGCTTTTTTATCGTTATTAAGCTTTGTCCTTTTTTTAAATTCACTGATATGATATAATTTAAATTACATAAGTCTATAAAAAGCCTACTATAAATAAATCAATTGAAAAATGAAAAAAAACAGAATTATTTATAGAGGAATACAAAAAGGGCCTTTCACCCTT
>DVKU01000121.1 GCA_018715825.1 Candidatus Avacholeplasma faecigallinarum | reverse complement strand
TTGCAAATATTTTTGAAGACCAATACATTATAAGTGAGTGTGATAATGGATTTGACGGTCTTAATAAAATATTAAATAATCCTCATAAATATAGTGCTATTTTATTAGATGTTGTCATGCCCAAAATGAATGGTTTAGAGGTTTTAAAAAAATTAAATGAAAAAGCCATTTTAAAGGATGTGCCAGTGTTTTTAATAACCTCATCTAATGATGATGACATAATCAAAGAGGCTTATCAGCTAGGTGTTATGGATGTAATTAAAAAGCCAATTGTTCGTTATATGGTTTTAAGAAGGGTAGAGTCAATTGTAGAATTATTCGAATCAAGAAAAAGATTGAATAGTAAGGTTATAAGTCAAGAAAAGGAATTATTAGATAAGGCTAATAAAATTATAGAGCTTAATATAGGTATGATTGAAGCCTTATCTACAGCCATAGAATTTCGTAATGGTGAATCTGGTGAACATGTAAGAAGAATTTATGAAATCACTAAATATATTTTTATAAATACTAGTTTAAAAGCTGATTTAAAGGAAGAGGATATTGAAAATATAGCCCTTGCCTCTATTATGCATGATGTAGGCAAAATTGCCATTCCTGATGCGATATTAAATAAACCAGGTAAACTAACTAAAGAGGAATATGAAATAATGAAAACTCATACTACTAAAGGAGCTATAATATTGGAAAAAATACCTCAGTTAAAGGAAAGTAGTTTTTTTGATTATGCTTATGATATTGCCTTACATCATCATGAAAGATATGATGGCAATGGTTATCCTGAAGGACTAAAGGGAGAAGAAATAAGTATTTGGTCGCAAGTTGTTTCCTTGGCAGATGTTTATGATGCCCTTACTAATAAAAGAATTTATAAGGATGCATATACTGCTGATGAGGCAATTGCGATGATAACTAGTGGTCAATGTGGCATTTTTAACCCAAAATTATTAGAAATATTTTTAGAAGTAGAACCAGAAATTAGAAAATTTTATAAAAAGGGATGAGTAATTTTATGAACTTAGAAAAATTAGCAAGCTGTGGTATAGACACAAAATCTTTACTAGATAGATTTATGGGTAATGAGGCATTAATTGATAAATTTTTAAAAAAATTTTTTTTAGATTCAAACTATAAAAACTTAAAAGCTTCCTTGGCTATAAATGATTTCGAAAAAGCATATGAATGTAGTCATACATTAAAAGGTATGACTGGAAATATGTCTATGACCTTATTACACAATCTTTTTTGCGAATTAACTCAGTCTATTAAAAGTAAAAACATTAAGGAAGTAAGCATGATTATGGATAAAATAGATTATGAGTATCAAAGATTATATACTCTTATAGAGGAGTGATTAAATTGAAATCATTTGTTGATAAACTTAAATACATTTTAATACATTTTAAAATGTATTTTTTTGTCATAATATTTTTTCTATCTATTGGTACTGCCAGTTATTATTTATTAAGAAATCAAATATTAAAAAACACTCAAAGATTAGGTGAGTCTTTAACTAGTAATTATGCCTTTGAAGAACAAATCCAGTTAGCTGTATATGAAACATTAATTAAGTATGCAATGAATAATATTGAAGATAAGGCCAATGATGAAAAAGAAATAGAGGCAGAAATGCAGAACTACTTTGATCAATTAATTAATTATTTTGGTAATGATGTAGACCCTTATATGGTGCTAAATGGCAAAATAATTGCGGCAACACCTTGGGAGAATGACTCTACATTAGATATTTCCTCTCGTAATTGGTATCAGAAGGCTTTAAATTATAAGGGCAAGGTTGTCTATACAGATGTCTATACAGATCTAATTACGCAAAAGCCTATTGTTTCTATAGCACTTGCAAGTGAAAAAATAGATTCAGTTATTGTTTTTGATATTTTCCCAGATAATTTTGATTTATCTATGAAAAGTGATTCTTTACCAGAAAATGCTAATTTCTATTTATGTGATAGTAATGGAACAATTGTTTATGATATCAGTAGTTCTAAAAATGGTGGAGTGGAAGTTCAAAACTATATTTATGATTTAATTCAAGGAATTAAAGAGGGAACCTATGATAAGTATGACTCTTATATTTATGATATTGATAATATAAAAAGAAATGCTTATTATTCTTATTTAGATAATGGTTGGGTGGCTATTTTGACAATTCCTTATAAAACAATCTTAGCAGAATTAAATGAATTTAATTTAATTTTTGCTGTGATTATTGCCTTATGCCTTGTTTTAACAATAATATTGTTTTTTAGAGATTTACACCTCAACTATAAAGTGCAAAGAACTAATGATACAGTTAAGGTCTTAGGTAACTTCTATTATGCTATTTATAGAGTGGATTATAAAAATGGAACCTATGAAATGATAAAGGGATCAAGCTATGTAAAAAATAAATTAAAAGCTAAAGGTGATTATGAACAGCTTTTACAAACCTGTGGTGATGTTATTGAAAAGAATGCCTATGAAGATTTTATTAAGACATTTTCTTTAGATAATATTAAATTGCTTGTTTCTCAATCCGTTAAAGATTTTGGAGGCGATTTTTTAAGATTGTTTAATGGAGAATATCGTTGGGTAAATATTAGGCTTTTATTTGATAATGATTTAGCCCCATCAGAGGTTATATTATGCTTTAAAGAAGTAGATAAAGAAAAGCAAAGAGAGCTTCAAGAGCGTAAGCTATTAGAAGATTCTTTAAATTCTGCAAAACAAAGTGCTAAGGCTAAGTATACTTTTTTCAATCATATGTCTCATGATATGCGCACCCCTTTAAATGCTATAATTGGACTATCAGAGTTAGCCTATAAAAATATTGATCATAATGATAAAACAGCTGAATATTTACAAAAAATTATTATATCTAGTCATACACTTTTAGATTTAGTTAATGATATATTAAATATGAGTAGAATAGAAAGTGGAAAGGTATTATTAAATAATCATCCTATTAATTTAAAAGATTGTATTGATAATTGTTGTTCTATTTTTAAAATTCAAGCAGAAGCTCAAAAAAAGCATTTTTCACTTACTTATGATGTTAAAAGCTATATGGTAAATGCTGATGCTTTCAGAATTAATCAAATTTTAAATAATATTTTATCTAATGCTTTAAAATTTACAAAAGCAGATGACAAAATTGATGTTATTGTTGAGCAGGTTGAGGAAAATAGTTTATCACAATATAAAATTATCATTAGTGATACAGGAATTGGTATGTCAAAAGAATTTATTCCTAAAATGTTTGAACCATATTCTAGAGAAACGAGATTTACATCTAATTCAATAGCAGGAACAGGATTGGGTATGCCTATCGTTAAAAGTTTAGTAACTCAGATGAGTGGTCAAATATTTGTCCAAAGTGAGCTTGGTAAAGGAACGACATTTACTATTATTATTCCATTTGAAAGGGTTGTTGATGATACTAAATCTAACGTTTCGATTGAAAGTTGTGATTTAGGATTAAAGGGGTTAAATATTTTATTGGTTGAAGATAATGAGTTTAATATGGAAATTGCCGTTGAAATGCTAAAGATGCATGGATCAAATGTTTGTTGTGCATGTAATGGTAAGGAAGCAGTCGATATATTTTCTAAATCAAATGAGTTTGCTTTAGATGCCATTTTAATGGATATGCAAATGCCAGTGATGGATGGATGTGAGGCTACAAAAAGAATTAGATCGTTGCCTAGAAAAGATAGCAAATCTATTCCAATTATTGCTGTAACAGCAAATGCCTT
Organism: Candidatus Avacholeplasma faecigallinarum; assembly: GCA_018715825.1. Lineage (GTDB taxonomy): Bacteria > Bacillota_I > Bacilli_A > Acholeplasmatales > Anaeroplasmataceae > Anaeroplasma > Anaeroplasma faecigallinarum. The sequence continues at coordinate 1,534 of DVKU01000121.1, read as the reverse complement.
TTCAGAAGACATATCAAAAACCATTCAAGCAGGAATGAACGGTCATATTTCTAAGCCTATTGACTTTAATTTATTGTGTAAGACTTTAAAAAAATATGTAGAATCGAACGCAAAAGATAATTAAATGATGGATTATTAAAAAAAGATTGTTTATTTTTGTAAAATGTTGTATAATCTCATTAATAGAAGGAATTTTCTATGATTAGGTTTGAAAGGAGTTTATCTATGAAGGGAAAAGTAAAATGGTTTAATGCTGAAAAAGGCTTTGGTTTTATTGTTTCTGAAGAGGGAAAGGATGTTTTTGTTCATTTTAGTGCTATCGTTCAAGATGGCTACAAAACATTAGAAGAAGGACAAGAAGTTACTTTCGATGTTGAACAGGGCGATAGAGGCCAAATGGCTAAAAATGTTGTTAAAGCATAACTATTTAATAAAGAACCACACGGTTCTTTATTTTTTTATCTATAATATATTTTTTATAAATTTAATTTTGTTGTATAACATTTCTAATTTATTATCATAAGATATAGTGGGATGTGATAATATCAGTAAAAGTATAGTAGCTCTAATAACTCCATTTAAAAATAATCAAATAGACTTTGATGAATTAAAACGTATATGTAAATACCATTTAGAAAACCAAACTGATGGCTTATTGTTATTAGGCACGACTGCTGAGGCTGAGGCTTTAGATGATGAAGAAAAAAAACAATTAGTTAATTTTGTGTATAAGATAGTTTATCCAAAAATAGAATTAATCGTTGGTATTATCGATAATGTAACTGATAAAGTTATAGAGCAATCTAAATTGTTTGATGGTTTAGATATTAAGGCTTTTTTAGTAATAAATCCATATTATAATAAAACTAATGAATCTGGATTACTAAAGCATTTTACTTATATAGCCGATAATGTAGTTAAACCAATAATAATATATGATGTTCCAAAACGGACTGGAATGAAAATTCCATTTGAAGTTATACGAGCACTTTCTTATCATCAAAATATAATTGGCATTAAAGAAGCATCAAGTGATATAATTGATCATTTAAAATTATCTACTATTGCAAATGAAAATTTTAAACTATATGGTGGGGATGACTCCTTAATGTTAATATCCTTATTTTTAAATTCTGAGGGAATAATAAGTGTGATTGGAAATGCTTTTGCTAAAGAAACATCATTAATTATTCATAGCTTTGATAAAAATGTGGCAATTAGCAAAATGATGTTTTATAAACTATTGCCTTTGATTTTACAAATGTATGGTGAGGTCTCACCAATAGGAATTAAGTATGTTATGTATCTACTAGGATTTAATACATTAGAATATCGTAGGCCACTTGATGAGCCTTCACGTCAGCTCAAAAGAAAACTGGAAAATGAGGTATTACAACTAGTTAGTCAGGACTGATTTATTGGATCAGTCTTTTTTTTACAAAAAATACCCAAAAACTATTTACAAACGTTTTCATTATATGGTATAATTTTAAAAAATCGTGAAAACGTTTTCGAATTAAAGGAAAAGAGAGGG
>DVKU01000120.1 GCA_018715825.1 Candidatus Avacholeplasma faecigallinarum | reverse complement strand
ATTCATTTAAACGATATAATCTATCCTTTTTTTCCTCCATAGATACATTATCAATCATTTTAGCAGCTGGTGTTCCTTCACGTGGAGAATATATGAAGGTATATGCCCCTTCGAATTTAGCATTTCTAACTAGCTTCATTGTATTTTGAAATTGCTCTTCAGTCTCATTGGGAAAACCTACTATAATATCTGTTGTAATAGCTATATCTGGAACTAATTCTCTAAGCCTTGTAATTTTAGCCATATAATCCTCGTAGGTATATTTACGATTCATAATTTTTAAAATAGAGTTATCACCTGATTGCACAGGGAGATGCAAATGAGGCATGACTGATTTACAATCCTTCATAGCTTGCATTGTTTTTTCATCTAAATCGCGAGGATGAGAGGTAGTATAACGAATTCTTTCAATTCCAGTTTTATCTAAATCATATAATAAATCACCAAATGTGTAGTCGGCATTTAAATCCTTGCCATAGGCATTTACATTTTGACCTAATAAAGTAATTTCTTTATATCCTAAGCTAACTAATTCTTTTACCTCGTTAATAATATCCTCCTTACTTCTAGAACGTTCTCTACCTCTAGTATAAGGAACAATACAATACGTACAAAATTCATCGCAACCGAACATTATATTAACCCAAGCCTTATGCTTAGAAGCTCTAACCTTAGGAGCATCCTCTAAGATAGTTCCCTCATTAGATAAAACCTCAACAACCTTTGATTTAGTAAGATAAGCTTCATAAATTAGCTTTGGTAAATGATCACGATTATGAGTTCCAAAAACTAAATCGATAAAATCATATGATTGTAGAATTTTATTAGTTGCATTTTCCTCTTGAGGCATACAACCACAAATTCCGATAATCATATCCGGATTCTCACGTTTTTTGCCCTTAAGTTGACCTAAAACACCCCAAATCCTTTGTTCGGCATTTTCTCTTATAGCACATGTATTTAGTAATACAACATCAGAATTCATAGGATCATCACTTAATGTATAGCCTACACCCTCTAATATTCCACTCATAACCTCACTATCAGCTTCATTACCCTGACAGCCATAGGTAAATATATAATAGGTTTTGCCTTTACCAATATTTTTATATTTTTCATCTAAGCGATATCTAATAGTCTCAACGCTTAAATTTCTTCTAAGCTTTGCATCACGTAAGGATGGTAAAGCAATCTTAATATTCTTCATCTTAATCACCATTTTGTATTATACACTGAATTTATAATATATGTAAAGAATAAAAGGTTTTACTTTAATTAATTATGCTTAAATAATCAATTTTTAATTTATACTATTTTCCATAAAATTAAAAAAGTGGCTCTTAAGAGCCACTTAAACTGCCTTTACAATTAGCTTTATAGCTGTTTTTTCTTCACCATCAATTAAGATATCAGAAAAGGCTGGGACAACTATTAAATCCTTGCCACTAGGAGCTACATACCCTCTAGCTATAGCAATAGCCTTCACTCCTTGGTTAATAGCACCTGCTCCAATGGCCTGCATCTCAACAACTTGTTTTGATTTAAATGCATTAGCCAAAGCTCCTGCTATACTTGTTGGCTTTGATTTAGTTGATATTTTTAATATTTCCATATGTTTTCCTCCCTATTTAAGTATATGAAAATATTATTTATTTATTCCATCTTTAAACGTTTATTAACTCTAGTAATCTTAACATCTTTATTTATATCTAAAACAACACCATTTATAATGTATTCATTTGCCTTAGCTACTGCTAAAGGCTCATAAACACCACTTCTAAATCTATTAATTACACTATCCTTATCATCACCTAAGATACTTTCATAAACGCCACACATACCCATATCAGTTATAAAGGCCGTACCATTATATACCTGCTCATCAGCTGTTTGAGTATGAGTATGACTACCTAAAACTGCAGTTACTTTACCTGCAAAATCATAAAAAAAAGCTTTTTTCTCGCTAGTTGCTTCACCATGAAAATCAACTAAAATATAATCTGCCTTAATAGTTGGTAAAATTTGATCCATAGTCTTGAAAGGGCAATCCAAAGGTGTATTTAAAAACACTCTACCTAATAAATTTACAATCGCGATTTTCTTATCATTATAATTTAAATATAAAACGCCCTTGCCGTATGCTGTATTTAAATTAGCAGGCCTACAAATAGTAGCATCATCAATAAAATCTTTTATCTCCGATTTAGAAAAAGTATGATTACCCATACTCATTGCTTGAATACCTAGGCTTTTTAAGCTTTTATAATGCTTATAAGTCAATCCCTTACCCTTTGAAACATTCTCACAATTGGCACAAACTACATTTATTTTATATTCATTTTTTATTGCATCTAAATTTCTTTTTAAAACTTCTATCGTATCTTCTCCAACTATATCTCCTAAATATAATATTCTCACTTTATACCTCCTAAGTTTTAAAAAAGAGTGAGAAACCTCACTCTTTTATTTTGCAACATCAACAGCTCTCATTTCTCTAATAACAGTTACTTTAATAGTTCCTGGATAAGAAAGCTTATTTTCAATTTCCTCTTTAATTTGTCTAGCAATAATAATAGTAGATAAATCATCAACCTCTTCAGGATTTACGATAACTCTAACCTCACGACCTGCTTGAATTGCATATGAAGAAGAAACACCTTTGACACTATTTGAAATTGCCTCAAGATTTTCTAATCTCTTAGTATAATTTTCTAAAGAATCACTTCTAGCTCCTGGTCTAGCAGAAGATAAGGCATCGGCTGCTGCAACTAAAACAGCAATGATTGTCTTAGGAGCAACATCCTCATGATGAGAAGCAATTGCATCAACAACCTCTTTTGGCTCATGATACTTATTAGCAAGTTCTACACCAATTTCTACATGTGAACCCTCAATTTCGTGGTCAACAGCCTTTCCAATATCATGTAATAAACCAGCTCTTCGAGCTAAAATTTCATTTTCACCAATTTCGCTAGCAAGCTTACCTGCTATCATAGCTGTTTCAATTGAGTGCTTTAGAACATTTTGACCATAGCTAGTACGATAATTTAATCTACCAATTAATCTAACTAAATCAGGATGAACCTTACCAATGCCGGTTTTAAATACAGCCTCTTCGCCCATTTCACGAATAACCATTTCAACCTCACCACGGCAACGCTCTACAACTTCTTCAATTCTAGCTGGATGGATACGACCATCAGACACCAAAATTTCAAGTGACCTCTTAGCAATTTCTCTTCTAACAGGATCAAATCCTGATAAAACAACTGCCTCTGGAGTATCATCAATTATCAAATCAACTCCAGTTAAGGATTCAATTGTACGTATATTTCGTCCTTCACGACCAATAATACGCCCTTTCATCTCTTCAACAGGCAATGATACAGTTGATACAGTTGCTTCTCCTGCAGTTTCACCAGCATATTTTTGAATAGCTAGAGATAGAATATTTTTAGCTTTAGTTTTAACTTCAAGCTTAGCCTTTTCTTCTTCTTCCTTAATATAAGAAGCGATTTCTAATTTCATATTAGCACGAACAGAATCCATAATAATCTTTTTGGCTTCATCACGAGTTAAGTTTCCTATCTCAATTAATTTTTGTTCTTGTTGCTTTAAAATAGCTTCAACCTTAATATTTTGTTGTTCAAGTTCTGACTTTTTTTCATCAATTTTAGTTTCTTTGGCATTAAGCATCTCTTCACGACGATCTAAATTTGAAGAACGACGATCAAGAGAGTCCTCACGTTGATTTAATTTGTTTTCTAATTCAACTACAACACTTTTTCTCTCTCTAATATCTTTATCTGCATCAGCCTTTAAATCTGCAATTTCTTGCTTTGCTTCAAGAATTGACTCCCTTTTTCTCTTTTCAGCCTCTACCTCTGCATCAGAGATAATTTTTTCTGATGCCTGTTTAGTTTTAGCAAAAGACTTTTCATGCATTTTCAAGCGAATAAAATAGCCAATACCGCATCCGGCAATTAAACACAAAATAAGAAGGATGACCCATACATAAATAGGCATTGCGCCTAATATAAGTAAATGCATATTATTCCTCCACTATTTGTTTTTTAAAAGTTTTGTATAAAACTTACTATTTTATTATACTTTTTTTAAGACACATAGTCAATGAAAAATCTTTTTTATGATAAACAATAAATTTTTAATGCTTTTTTTTTATTCTTTTGATATAATATCTCTTGAAAGATAGGTGCAAATAAAATGAAAGATAATAATTCAAGTAAGAAAAACAAACTATTTGGTAGAAATATATTTACTTTATTTATACTAATTCCAATATTGTTTGTAGTAATATTTTGTATTTTTATAATTGTAAACTACGTTTCAGTATACAATAGTAACAAATTAGAAGCATTTAAGGATAAAAACACTGAAGAACAATATGATTCAAGTAGCTATAATCAAGAGCCAACTAGAATGAAGGGTAGCCAATTTGATGAATATGGTATTATATTCAAATGCGTTGAATATAATGAAGATAAAAAAACCGCTAACTATGAATTAAGAGTTTATAAAAATGAAAATTCTAAGGATTTATCTAAAAATATAACAGCTAATGTTTGCTTAACAGCTGATTGGATAGGATTTGTTAGTTATGCAACTAAAACTACATCATTAAGACTAGCTGATGACAAATCAACTGCTGAAGGCTCTGTAACCTATAGAAAGACTTTTTCTATCAGCAATATAGTTGATTTTCCTCAAAAAGCAGATACATGGCCAGTCAAGGTTACTGTAAATGAACCTAATATCTATTTGTATTTAGAATTTACATATCAAGAAAATGGTAAAGCTAAAACTGATGCATACGTTTTAGAATATTCATATCAAGATTTATTGCCAGAATCTGGTGGTATTAGAAAATAAAAAAAATCGGGCCTATTATAGTGAAAACCATTAAGTATTATAGTATTATTTACTAGTTCAACTTATGGATTTCACTATATATTAATAGGCCTTTTTTTATTTGCTATATTTTAAATTTTCTGCTAGAATATGGCAACCCATCAATTCTAAATCCTCTTTCTCATCTGTAACTCCACTAAGTAAAAGCGCTGCTGCATATACTCCTGTTGCCTTAGAAAAATCAACTGTAAAATAGATATTACTTGAAAAATCAACAACAGTTTCCTCTTTAGCTTCAGCATCCAAATAATTAAAACCAATAAATCCTCTAAGCATATTAGTATATGGCTTAAGGTTCATTACTATAGTAATGTCATTATCCTTAGCTAGCTTATATAAATGATCCTTTTCTTTTTCAACAAACTCACATAAATTACTAACCTCATTATTGTATGGAAGAAAGAAAAATTTAACATCATCATTTTGAATTTCTTCATAAGGCTTTGCCTCAGCTTTAATGTTTTGGCATTCCTTTTCAATTTCTTGCATTTTTTCTTTATAAGGCTTATATAGCAACTCATTTTTATGATAATCATTAATTAGATTACTTAAATGAAAATAATCTTTAGCGCCAATTATTTCATAGCTCTGTGATTTTAAATAATCCTGTAAAAGACCAACGTAATCCTTATCAATAACAACCTCTAACACAAACTTAGAGCTAGCTCCAAGTGGTGGTAAAGGAATATATTCAGCAAAATGATTAGCTATCGTAGAATACTTTCTTTGCAATCCCTTTTTATTAAAAGCTCTAGCGTTTTTCTCAAATAAATCAATACTTATCTCTTGTACCATAATAAAAACCTCTTTCTAAACACTACTTATATTTATATCACGTTATTTTTAAAAATTCTATAGAATAAATAAAATTTAGAAAATTATATGATGCTCTTTTCCTCTTAAAATTACCAAACGGTAACATATTTAATTACTTAAATTAATTTTCAATATAAATAAAAAAAGCATGACCTATATTAATTTATAAATCATACTTAATTTAATATTATTCCTCTTTATTATCCTTCATAGACAATAATACATCTCTTGCATTACCATTAAGTCTATAAAAAGCCTCACCTAATTTAATAGCATCATCCTTAGATAAATTCATGCTTTTAGCTAAATCAAGATATTCATTGGCAATACTTTGATATTTATCTTTATATTCTTCTTTTAATTTTGCGACTAATTCAACAAGCTCCTCATAAGTATTTAATTGATAAGGATTTCTATGTAAAGTTATTTCCTCTACCTCTTTGCAACGACTATCTTTAAAAACAACCTTTAAATTCATTAAGACTATGTTGCTATTACGACCAATTTCAACATTAATATTTATTTTAGCAACATTTCCTTTTAAATTTAAACCAGTTCGTGCAAACACCAACTCTTTAATATTAAATTCAGCTAAAATATCTTGAATAAAATCTCTAAATGAAGAATATTGCCTATCCTCAAACTTATTTTGAATGTCCTGTAAAAAATCCTGTAAAGTCATATTAGCACCACCCATATAATACGCAAAATTTGTAGAATTTTGTCGTTTTCGCTACTATTATATAATTTTAACACTATTTTGTCAAACAATTCATAAAAAACTATTTATTAATCTCTAAATGGACGAGTTGAAGCTATATGATGTAAATTATCTAAATACTGCATATCCTCCTTGGAAATTTCAAAATCAACATCAGTATTAGCATATATTCTATCCTTATTAACACTTTTTGGTAAAGGTAAGGTAGATTTTTCTAAGCAATATCTTAAACAAATTTGAGCAATTGTCTTATTATATTTTTTTGCTAATTTATTTAATAATTCATTATTTAGCAATTCGCCTGTAGCTAATGGAGAATATGCCTCTATTAATATGTCATTTTCTTGACAATATTTTGTAATAGGCTCCTGAGTATTTCCTACAAAATAACGAATTTGGTTAACCATTGGCTTAAAACCAGTAGCCTGTATTAAAGCCTCTATATCCTTAACATGGAAATTAGAAACACCAATACTTCTAACCCTTTTATCATTATATAATTTTATTAAGGCCTTCCATGCCTCTATATTTCCTGATGTATAGTCAGCACCAACATTACTCCAAGGCCATGGAGCATGAATTAGATATAAATCTATGTAATCAACACCTAAATTCTTAATTGATTTTTCGAAATATTCCAAGGCACCTTCATAAGTTTTAATATCTGCTGGCAATTTAGTAGTGATAAAAATTTCTTCTCTTTTTATTTTGGAATCTAAAATTGCCTGACCAACACTTTGCTCATTTTCATAAACATAGGCAGTATCAATATGCCTATAACCAGCCTGAAGTGCATAGGTTGTTGCGTCATAAGCCTCCTTACCACTTTTAGTTTGCCATGTTCCAAAACCAATTTTAGGAATTTCTACGCCATTATAAAGCTTATATGTCTCGCTTAATATCATATTTATTACCTCCACGGATATTATATTTTAAAGAAATTAATATTTCAACCTTTAATAACTAAGTCTTTATATAGAAAAAAAGGTGCTATCCTAAAAGATAGCACCCCAACAAACATTATGCTTGAGTTGAATCACCAGTAATGGTTAAAACAACATCTTCAAATGTAGCCACTGTACCTCTTGTAGCATACATACCAACATAAAAGTATTTATTATCTATAGCCTGTAGATCAAAATCATAGTAGGCTTGTTCTAAATTATTATAATAAACTGTAACTGTTGAATTAACCTTAGTAATCTTTAAATTAATAACTTCATTTTGCTGTGGCTGAACTAATTTATTTCCTGATGGAGTCAAAATACCATTTACTCTAGAATATAGGGCATTAAATGTTTGACCACTACCACTAACATACATACCTGCAGCACAATAATTGCTTAATATAGATGCATCATAAGTATCAACATATATGTCATCTCTAATCATTAATCCAAAGCCAGTTTGATTGTTGTTAGCAACGAAATTAGTTAATTTAACTGTTGCTTCAAATTCTATATTCTTTGTTGCTAAAACCTGTTGGAAAATCATAGCAATACCCTCTGATGATCCAATTTTTCCAGCATTTGTAGTATTACCAACAGTAAAGCTATTACCATTTTGAGCTACTGTAAATGTAGTTATCTTAGAAGCTCCACCACAATCGCCAAATACACTACCATACCATGGAGCTGTAACTGAAGTCCAATTTAAAGATTTATCTGCATCAGTAAATTCACTATAGGTTGGAATAACATAGTTTGGATTGCTTACTAGATCATTTTCCTTAGTTGGCTTTACAATATCTGACTTGACATAATACTTTAGGGTATTATCAGTTTCTAATAAAGCTTTACAAATATTATAAGCATTATTTTTAGCACCGTAAATATTAGTGTGAGTTTTATCTAAGGAATCAAGATTACCAATAATTTCAGTCTTATCATCATTATATTTTCCTGAAGTCATAGCATGGAAATAGCGTGCCTCACTACCAAGCTCAATGTATTCCTCTTTAGTTATAGTAGTTAAATCGATAACTGTAGTATTAGTTTGCGAACCTAGTGTTTTTATTGCTTGAGAATAGTCACCACCAGGATAAACTATGCCTTCTGCTGTTGCATCAGTAGTAACATGGCTTGAAGAACCATCATAATTATTAGTATCGTTATATCTTACAATAGGAGTACATAAAATTGGAGTAGCACCCTTATCTAAAGCTAATTTTACATAGTAATTATATAAAACATATTGGAATGAAACTTCACTTTCTAGTTCTGTATTTCCTAACATTCTAGTTGAATCCATATATGATAAATTAGGATTAGAATATCTATCTAATTCTGCTTTTTCATCATTATGACCAAATCCTATAATTAAATAGTCTCCGCTTTGAATACTACTTTTTAATGTATTATAGTTTGCCTCTTTTAAGAAGCTTCTAGAACTTCTACCTGATAAGGCTAGGTTATTAACTGTTACATATTGAGAATCTAAATAATTCAATAATTGAGTTCCATAGCCATATCTTGGATAAAAATAGTTATCATTAAAAGAAGAAACTGTTGAATCGCCAACTACATACACAGTAGTATTAGTAAGTGTAGGTGTATCTTCTTGTGGCTTTTCTACTTTATATGTAATTGAATTTGAATAATTACTATCTAGGTAATTTTCATTATCACCTACTGCTTTAACCTTGATCACATAATCACCAACCTCTGTATCAGTTATAGTATAGGATGTTTGTTGTATAACATCAAGCTCCGTGTTATTTTTAGATACAATATATCCTGTAGCATTATTAACCTGTGTCCATGATACAACATTATTTGTTAATGTAATAACTGGTGCAGCTAAAGTAACAGGTTTATCATTTGTTTGATTATTATCATCGTCATTTTTACTACATGAGGTAATAACAACAATAGACAATAACAATAAAATTGCTAATAAAATTTTTTTCATTAACTATCATCTCCTCTAAATTTAATAGCATATTTAATAAAGTAATTTGAGATGTTATAGCAAAATACTATAACATCTCTAAGATGGGAAAAATTATTGGAAATATTCGATTATAATATAATAAATATATACTCCACCACTAGTAGAGGATAATTTAAATGTTGAAGCTGCATCAACATCAACAGTTGTAATTCCTGTACTAGATTTAGCATCAAAGGTAGCAACCTGGGTATTATTTGAATCAACTAATTTTAATACTCTATCTGCAGTACCACTAGATTTAGCAGCTACTGTTATTCTACAAGCACCAGTTGTAGTAAATTGAATAAATCTTCCGGTTGTATCTGCAGTACCACCAAGTTTAATGTATTTAGTTGTACTATATTCGTTTAAATTATAAGTAAAGTTATAACTATTATCCTTAATTTCAACATTTTTACCTGCTGAGGCAGCAATAGTAAATATTGATGATTCAATATTTTGAGTATAAGTATTTGAAACTAAGTCTGATGGATTAAGTTCAATTACCTGAACTGGCTTTGGTGCATTTTGAGCAATACATTCATCAACCTTAGCCTCTATTTGTTCTAATGTTTGAAGATTAGTAACCAAACTACGATCATCTATATTTAAACTATTATAAGCTTTACGTGCTTCTTGGCATAAAACTTGAATTTCTAAATAGTTGTCATTAGTTACCTCTCCTAAAGCTTGAATGCTATTAATTTTAGTAACAACATCATTAGCCAAAGGATAAACACGATTAGGATTTGAAGGCTCTACAACCTCACATAAAGCCTCTAATGAATTAACAATAGATTTGCTCATTAAATTAGAAGGGTCTATGTAAGATGATGGTAATGTATTCAAGCTATCTTTAAATGCAAAGCTTTCTTTACCAGCATTTTTAGACTCATCTGATTGTAAAATTTCCTCAACAAGTAATGCACAAGTTAAATAAGCACCATACTTATTATAATGAGTTGCCTCTATACCTGTGTAGCCTAGTGAAGCTTCTCCATATGTAGTATCATATGTTAATGGCCATTCTCCAACCAAATCATTTGGCTTAAGAGCCATTAAGTAATTAGCATATGTTGGTGTTGCAACCTCTAGCATATTTTTAGTTTCTTGGAATAAATCTATTAATAAGCAATCCTCTTCACTAGCTAATTGTCTTACAGCTTGAACGTAAGCAAAATTTTCTCCATGTAAGCCAGCACCACCAATTATAGTTCCGTTAGCATCAAATTTAACTCTTGATACTGGAGTGACTAAAACAGGAATTGCATCTTTTTCACGTGCGAAATCAATATATTGCTTTAAATACCCCTTATATGTTCCACCACAATCATAAGAATAATATGTTGAACCATATTTTTGAATTTCATTTAAAGCACTATCTGCTACAGCTTGAGAAACGTTTTGAGTAAATTCAGTTGGCAAGGATGTAGTTGGAACTCTTTGGCCCTCTGTTGTTGGATATACTCCATCTTGATCTGCTACTCCAAGTGGAGTCATTCTATCATATAAGGTTGAATATGATGAAGCTTTTTTAGTATCATCATCATTATGACCAAATTGAATAAATAAATAATCTCCAGCTTCTATTGAATCCTCTATAGATTTGCCACCATTTTGGTCAAAGCTATAGTTATTGCCCTCTATATTATATAATCTACCCTCATTTATAAAAGAACGAGAGCTTCTTCCACCTTGAGCACAATTAACAACTGTGATATTATCATCTACAAATAAATCTAAATATTGACCCCAACCACCTATAAATTGATCTTCATCATAGGTTTTAACGGTAGAATCACCAGCTAAAAAGATAGTAATATCTTCTGGTGTTG
>DVKU01000119.1 GCA_018715825.1 Candidatus Avacholeplasma faecigallinarum | reverse complement strand
CTTGATGCTATAGAAAATATGTCTTTAAGCCTAGCTGAAAATAACAAGGATATAGAACCAATAGCGGGACTAATTGCAGGCATGAAAGAGCTAGCAAATAAAAACGCTCGTATGCTATCTAATATTGACTTTTAGGAGGCAACCACAATGGAAATTAAACTAGACGCATCCCAAGAACGGGATTTAAGCAGTCACATTATTAATTTAGTGAAAGACAGCGTAAAACAAGCTATAAGCAATGAAAGCAAGCCCTATTTAAATCGTAAAGAGATAGCAAAGTATTTTGGAGTTGCTGACAGCACTATAAGTTACTGGGCTACTTTAGGGATGCCTGTAGCAAATATTGACGGGCGCAAGTTATACGGAAAGCAAAGTATAACTAACTGGCTTAAGAGCAAAGAAAAAGCCGTGAAAAGCTAAGACAATTCACGACTTACAAATAAAAAACACAATTAAATTTTAACACAGGTGTACTAGTTGGCTGATATTAGATACTTAACAAAGAAAAATATATAGGAGGAAGAAAACAATAAATGACAATAATAAACAATTTACCAGAAGAGATAAAAAAGCATACACAATGGTGCGTTTATAAAATTGAACCACCTCAAAAAGAAGGACAGCATGAAAGAAAAATACCTATTAATCCAATTACTGGCAATGGTGCTAGCTCGTCCGATCCTAACACTTGGGTAGATTTCGATACTGCATCCCGACTATACAAAGAAAGTAATGAATATGCTGGTTTAGGGTTCTTCTTTAATAGTGATTATATTGGAATTGATATTGATGATATACCCGAAGAGATAAAAGCTTTTAAAGATAACCCTAATAATCCCAATAATACCATTAACTGGCTCAATAGATTAACCAAACACAGTTATTTAGAGGTTTCACAATCTGGAAATGGTATTCATGCAATTGTTAAAGGCTCATACCCTTATACAGCAAACCGTAAAGATAACTATGAAATTTATGGTAAAAGTCGTTTTTTTGCCCTTACAGGCAATATCCTAAACAATCAGAAGACAATCAAGACCATTAGCAAAAACAATTTAAAGGATTTGTATACTTCCACAGTGGGCAAAGATACAAACAAAACACAAAAACTTGTGGAAGTTAAACAAGAACAGCCTATCAGTAATCCCCTATCTATTGAAGAAATTATAAATAAAATGTATGCCAGTTCTAAGGGGGTTCAAATCAAGCATCTAATGGATGGTAATATTAAAGATTACACTTCCAACAGTGAAGCAGATATGGCCTTATGCAATCATTTAGCTTATTGGACTGCAAAAGATCCTAAAAAAATGGACGCTATTTTTAGAAAATCTAAATTAATGCGTCCTAAGTGGGATGAACGGCGCGGGGCAATGACTTACGGGCAATCAACCATTGAAAAAGCTATTCAAGATACACCTAACGTATATACGGGCGAGCTTGTAGAGACTTCCACAGAGGGAAAATATAATTTTGAATTTAATGAAGAACCTAAGACAATTAAGAAATTAGAAGAACAACTAACTAAACTAGGCATAGATGAAAGAAAAGTAATTCAGGCTAAATTAGAAGAAGATAATAGTAAAAAGAAAGCCAAACTTAGCATAGTTAGAGCCGTAAAAATATTACAGGACTATTTAATATGGGCTATCTTAAAAGAGCCAAAGGAAGAAAAATGGCAAGATAATGCTCAATTATACTTTTATAATTTCGAATCTGGGCTTTATGACAATAGCACTTTAATAATTGATAAATTAATTAATTGCTTAGAGCCACAATTTAGAATTAACGATAGAAAAGAAATAAAAGAAAAACTGCGTATTAATAGTCGGCGTTTAATTCTAACAAGAAACCCTAACTTATATGCTTTAGGCAATTGTATCTTTGATGCTAGTAAGAATAAAACTATTAACTACTCTCCTAATTATGTTTTTACTGCTAAAATTCCAATTACTTATAATCCTAATGCAAAAGAACCAAAATTTGCTAATTGGAGCTTTTCAAAATGGATTAATGAAGACATAGCACAAGGCAACCCAGATAAAATAAAACTAATTAGACAAGCCTTTAAAGCATTAATAAATGCTAATTATAGCTACCACACGGCTTTGTTTTTGGTTGATGATGGTCATGGTTCTACTGGTAAAGGTACATTTGAAGAACTTTTAATCAACATTACCGGCGGAAATTATGCAAGTATCAGAATTAAAGCTTTTGAAAAAGATGCTTATTTATCGGCAATTGTAAATAAACCGCTTATTATCGGCGATGACAACGACAAAAAAGACGAAATTGAAAAGGCTGAAAATTTTAAGACAGCCGTAACAGGCGACCCATTGCCAATAAATCAAAAATATATCCCTACCTTTTCATATCGTCCTACATGTTTCATTGTTCAGTCTTTTAATGGTTTACCAGCTATTAGAGATAACAGTGACGCAACATATAGACGTATTAGAGTAGTTAAGTTTAATAAACACTATCAAGAAAACGCCAAAAATCGAAAAATAAAAGACGAATACATTAATAATCCTGAATTGCTAGAATGGATTGTCAAGGATGCTATTAAAACAAAAATTGATGGTGTAATGGTTGAAACTGAAGAAAGCAATGAAATATTAAAACAAAATAAAATAGATAGTGATCCCGTCTTAGAATTTATTAACGAGTGTGTAACTTCCACAGGTGGTGCGGAAAATAGACCACTCGACGATACTTATAGAGTATTTAAAAATTGGTTTAAAGACAGAGGCAAAAAAATGGCAGGGTTACCAGAATATAGAGAATTTAATAAATCTATGAAAGAATACGGCTTTAAATCTGGACCACGGAAAATAGAAGGTAGAAGTAGCACAAGGTGCTGGATTGGGCTAAGACTTTCTAGCGATTGCGATAGTATACCAGCTTTTGAATTTAACAATTAATAATTACTACAAAATTTAGTAGTAATACTACTGAAATAATACCATTTTAAAAATAGCCTAATTCTTAGAGCCACAAGCTTTTTTAGTACTTTACTACTATTACTACTATTTATTATCAATAATATATATAAAAATAAATAGAATAAAAAGAAT
>DVKU01000118.1 GCA_018715825.1 Candidatus Avacholeplasma faecigallinarum | reverse complement strand
TAAGTATTTAATTGATCCTCATACTGCTGTTGCTTATAATGCTTATTTAAATTATATTAAGGAAACTAATAGTAAAGTTAAAACAGTAATTTTATCAACAGCATCAGTTTTTAAATTTCCTCAATCAGTTTTACAGGCTTTTGGATATGAAAATATAGATGCTATGGAGGCTATTAAAATTATTAGTTCTAAATTTAATTTAAATATTCCTAAGGTTTTAAATTATCCAAGCTTTGAGCGTGATGTTTTATCACTTGATGAGGCTAAGGATAAAATTATAGGAGTGATAAAATGCTTTATGTAAAGGTTAATGCAACTAGTGCTAATGTGTGTGTTGGTTTTGATGTTTTAGGGTTAGCCCTAAATTTAAATAATACATTTTCTTTTGAAAAAAGTAATGAATTTTCTTTCTGGGGCTTTGAAGATAAATATTGCTTTAAGGAAACTAATCTAGTTTATCAAGCATATGTTAAGGTATTTGAATATACTAATACAAAGCCTATTGCAGTTAAGATAGGATTTAGTGGTGAAATACCAGTTTCTAGGGGATTAGGCAGTAGTTCGTCGTTGATAGTAGCTGGAGTTTTTGCAGCCAATTATATGTTAAATAATAGGCTATCTAAAGAAGATTTATTTAATATTTGTTGTAAAATTGAAGGTCATCCTGATAATGTAGCACCAGCAATTTATGGAGGGCTAGTGGCTAGCTTTTTAGTTGGTGATAAATATAAGGCTATTTCCTATGAGGTTAACAAAGATTTAAAATATATAGCTATTATTCCTGATACTATGGTTAAAACTAAAGATGCTAGGATGGTTTTACCTGATAAATTAGGCTATAAGGATATTGTTTTTAATTTATCTAGGATAATTCATATACCTAAGGCCTTTAAGGAAGGAAATATTTTATTACTAAAGGAGTTATTTATAGATAAATTACATGAACCTTACCGTAAAAAGCTAATTAGCTGTTATGATAGTGTTAAAGCTGTTTGTGAAAATGAGGATGTAGCATTTATGATTAGTGGAAGTGGTTCAACTATGCTAATTATTTGTAGAGATGATAAAATTAATAATAAGCTTAAACAGCTAAATTTGAATACAAAAATTCTTGATATAGGTCAAGGAGTTGAAATTTGGGAGGGATAATATGAGTGATGATTACTATGTAATACATAAAAAGGTTTTGCCAGATTATTTTGAAAAGGTAATTCAAATTAAAGAGATTATTAACAAGGGAGCTAGTATCTCTGATGCTTGTAAGGAGGTTGGTTTATCAAGATCAACATTTTATAAATACAAGGATTATGTGAATAGACCTTCTATTAAGGTTGGTAGACATATTATACTATCTTTAAAACTTGTTGATGAACCAGGTGCATTATCTAATATTTTAAATGAAATTGCTTCTAGAAATGCTAATATATTAGCTATAAATCAGGAGGTTCCAATTCATAATATAGCTTTTGTTACCTTAACCATTGCCGTAATGGATATGGATATATCAATTCAAAGCTTTATTCAAGAGCTACATCGTGGTAAAAATGTCATTGATGTAATGCTTATTGCGGTAGAATAGCATGAATGTAGCATTATTAGGTTTAGGCAACGTTGGAAGAGCTGTATATGATATTTTAGAAAAAAAAGAAGCAGATATATTTAAAAATTACGAAGTTAATGTCAAATACGTTTTAGTGAGAAACGTAAAAAATAAAAATATCAATCCTAACGTTTTAATAACTGATTACAATTTAATCTTAAATGACCCAACAATAGATGTTGTTATTGAGATGATGGGAGCGAGCGTTTCATATGATTATATGAAAAAGGCCCTTTTAGCCTCCAAGCATGTTATTACGGCTAATAAAGAGGTAATAGCTAACCATTATGTTGAATTACAAACTATTGCGATGACTAATAAGGTTAAATTACTATTTGAGGCTTCAGTTGGTGGAGGAATACCGATTGTTCATACCTTATTAAATAGTGCACCATTTAATAATATTGTTAAGATTGAAGGCATTTTAAATGGAACAACTAATTTTATTTTAACTTCAATGCATAAAGAAAAGATTGATTTTTTAGAAGCCTTACAATTAGCGCAACAAAAGGGCTTTGCCGAGGCCGACCCTACGGCTGATTTAGAAGGACTTGATATGGTAAGAAAAATTGCCATATTATCGATGATATGCTATGGTAGTGAAATAGATTTAAAGGATATTTATCATTATGGAATAAAAAATGTTGATAAGGAAATAATAGAGGTTGTAGATTTATTAGGATATAAGCTTAAGTTTGTTGCTTCATCATCATTAAATGATAATAATATTTCCATAAGCGTTGAGCCAGTCGCTTTAAAAAATAGTGATTTGTTAGCTAATGTTGATTATGAATATAATTTAATTTCTTATCATGGTGAAGGCTGTGCTACACAGATGATGTATGGTAAGGGTGCTGGTCCTACAACCGCCAATTCCATAGTGTTTGATCTCGGTTTAGTTTTATCAGATTACCGACAAAAGTTTTTGCCTAAGCTTAAATTAGCTTGTACTGGTAATGACAAAGTTATCAGCAAATATTTAATCAGATTTAAAAATAAAATAGATGATAATATTATCTCTAAGTCCTTAGGTAATATGGCTATAACTAAATCATTATCGGGAATAGAATTAAAAAATATCTTACCAGATATCGATTTCTACGCAAGAATTATTGATTAATTATAAATTTGAA
>DVKU01000117.1 GCA_018715825.1 Candidatus Avacholeplasma faecigallinarum | reverse complement strand
TAAGAGCCTCATTAATTCCACCAGCAATTCCTAAATCAGCTTCTTTAGCTTCACCAGGACCGTTTACGGCACAGCCCATTACAGCCACATGAATATTTTTATGTACAGTTTGTAGATAGCTTTCAATTTCTTTGGCGATGGGAATTAGATCTATTTGCGTTCTACCACAAGTAGGGCAAGATGTTAGTGTTGGAACATTATCTTTTAAATGTAGCTCTCGTAAAATTTCTTTTGCTGCCATAACCTCATAGGTAGGATCATCTGTCAAAGAAACTCTAATAGTATTTCCAATTTGCTCTTGTAAAATTTTAGTTAATCCAATGCTAGAAGTGATTAATCCTTTAAAGCTTGTTCCGGCTTCAGTAATTCCAATGTGAAGAGGATAATTAAAGGTAGAAGCAGCAAGCTTATAGGCTTCAACTGCAAGATCTATATTAGAAGCCTTTAATGATAACACGATATTATAAAAATCTAGCTCTTCTAAAATGTCAACATGCCTTTTACAAGCAGCTATCATATTTTGGGCATTTACTTCTAATCCCTTAGGTAAAGAACCAGCATTAACTCCAATTCTTATAGGTATATTATATTCTTTGCATAAATTTACAATTTCAACTATTTTATTTCTATTAGTAATATTTCCCGGATTTAATCTAATTTTATCTACACCTTGCTTAATAGCAATAATTGCCAACTCAGGATCAAAGTGAATATCAGCAACTAATGGGATGTGAATTTGTTTTTTTATTGCCCCTATGCTATAAGCATCTTTTTTATCTAATACTGCTACTCTAATAATATCACAACCAAGTTTTTCTAGCTTTAAGATTTGTTCAACAGTGGCATCGATATCCTTTGTTTTAGTATTAGTCATACTTTGAATAAGAATTGGATTGTTACCTCCTAATAGTCTATCTTTTATTTTAACGACACGTGTTTCATTCCTTTTATACATTTTATCACCGTTTTTATTATACAATAATTAAAAATAAAAATAAATATCAATACAATTATGAAAAATTATTAAAAATTATTCTTGCAATAAGTGATTTTGTTTGTTATAATACATTAGGAAGTAATCTTTAGGTCTGGAGGGAAAAAGAAATGCGTGATTTAGTTAAATTAGTTTGTTCTGAATGCAAGAATGAAAATTACTATACAGACAAGAATAAGAAGACAACTCCTGAAAGAATGGAGATTAAAAAATATTGTCCTCATTGCCGCAAACATACTGTTCATAAGGAAAAGAAATAAAAAGCTATTTAGCTTTTTTATTTTTTTATAATATGATTAAAAAATATACAACTGGCAGTTTTTTAACAAATAGTTACGTTATTTCAAATAACGAAGGTGAGTGTGTAGTTGTAGATCCAGGCTTGGGATTTGAAAATGCGGCAAAAGAAATATTGAATAATTTCAAGGTTAAAGCTATTTTAATAACTCATGGACATATGGACCATATTGATGGTATAAGATTTTTTGATGTGCCTATTTATATTCATAAGGATGAAGTTGAATTTTTATATGATTCATCTCTATCATTATATAAAATGTTTAATAAACAGACTCCTTATACTAAGGGGATGCTTGATTTAAGAGTTGTAGATGATTTAGATGAATTTTCATTGATAGGCTATAATTTTAAGGTTTTGCATACTCCTGGACATACTAGGGGAAGCGTATGCTATAGTTATTCAACCAAGGTTTTAACAGGAGATACATTATTTTGTGGGTCTTGTGGTAGGACAGATTTTCCTACTGGTGATAGCTTGAGTATTAAAAAGAGTCTTAATAGAATAATAAATACATATCCAGAAAATTATGATGTATACCCAGGTCATGATGAAAAGACGACTATAAAAAGAGAAAAAAACAATCCATTCTTATAGAATAAGCAAAAAAAATTAAGCTTATCCTTTGTTCTTTTCTTTATTTATGGTACAATCTTTATTAATATAGGGAGGAAGAATTATGAAAAGATTAATTTTAAAGGATGGTTATTCACCTAAACTTGATTTATTACAAACAGAAATAGCTATTAAATATGTAAAGGATACTTTTGAGAAGGACTTAGCTAAAGAATTAAAGTTAACAAGAGTATCAGCTCCATTATTTATATTACCCTCCACAGGCTTAAATGACAATTTGAATGGTTATGAGCGTCGAGTTTCTTTTGATATTAAAAATATTAATGAAAATGTTGAGGTCGTTCAAAGCCTTGCTAAATGGAAAAGAAATGCGTTGGCAAAGTACAATTTTGCCCAAAATACAGGTTTATATACAGATATGAATGCTATTCGTAGAGATGAGGAATTAGATACGCTTCACTCTGCCTATGTTGATCAATGGGATTGGGAAAAAATTATTTCTAAAACTGATCGCACTATTGCTTTTTTGAAAAAAACTGTTAGAAGCATTTATAAGGTTTTAAAAAAGGTTGAAAAAAAGGTATGTGAAAAATTTCCAGTCTTACAACCATCATTGCCTGATAGTATATTTTTTATTACAACAAAACAATTAGAAAGCATGTATCCAAAGCTAACACCTAGCGAGAGGGAGTATGAAATTTGTAAGAAGTATAAAGCTGTATTTATTATGCAAATAGGTGGTAAACTTAAAAATGGATTACCACATGATGGTAGAGCTGCTGATTATGATGATTGGAATTTAAATGGTGATATTATGCTTTACTATGAAAATTTAGATATAGCCTATGAGATTTCATCTATGGGCATTAGGGTTGATGAAGATTCTATTATAGAGCAATTAAAAGCCAAGGGTGAAGAGGATAAGCTTACAAATCAATACGTTCAAGATGTTATCAATAAACGTCTTCCATATACTATTGGAGGTGGAATTGGTCAATCTAGATTATGTATGTATATGCTTAAAAAAGCTCACATTGGTGAAGTACAGGCATCTGTTTGGCCTCAAGAGGATATTAGTTTACTTGAAAAATATAATATCCATTTATTATAATGAAGACTAAAGCTGACTATGTCAGCTTTATTTTTTGTTAAAAATTAGAAAAAATATAATCATTAAAAAAATAGCACTTTTTAGTTGACAGTGCCAAAAGTTTGGAATATAATATAATTGCACTTGGGAAAACAGAGTGCTAAAATGATGAGGTGATTCGATATGCTTTCTGATCGACAAAAATTAATACTAAAAGCGATTATAGAAGAGTATGTAACGTCTAATGAACCAGTCGGGTCAAAGTCATTAACAAATAAGCCTTATTTAGACTTCTCATCTGCAACTATCAGATATGATATGCAGTATTTGGAAGAAAATGGTTATTTGGAAAAGACTCATACCTCCTCAGGTAGAATTCCATCTCAAAATGGTTATAGATATTATGTAGATCATTTGATTATAAGGGATGATGATGTTACACAATATTTTAAATATGTTGACGAAATTTTGGATGATAAGAATATATCTAAAGAAGAGGCTTTAAAGAGAATGACTAATTTTTTGAGTGAGCTTACGGGATATTATTCTTTAATAATTGGTTCATCTAATGATTTTGCTAAAGTTATGAAGATGGAAATTGTACCTCTTAGCGATAGTGAGGCAGTTTTACTTATTGTAACAAGTAGTGGAGCTGTTCAATCTCAAAAGATTTCTATTCCTGAGGGGTATAAAATGGATGATTTATTGCGTATAATACAAATGTTTGACAATGCAATGTATGATCATTCAATTTATGAAATACGCGATATACTATCTAAAGAAGCTAGTAAGCCAAGAATTAGACAGATGGTTGATTTTAGAGATGACATCTTAAATTTTATGATTAAAGGCTTTGCAAGATTTTTAAATTGTGAAACCTATGAATCAGGATTGTCAAGATTATTTAATCAGCCAGAGTTTCAGGATTATCAAATTATGCAAAAGATTTTAAAGGCTGTAGATAATGATACTGTTAAGGTGTTTGCATCTAATGCTAATGGTTTAAAGATTAATATTGGAACTGAAAACAACTGCGATGGCTTAGAAAATTGTTCAACTATATCAATTCCATATTATATAGGTGATAACGAGTATGGTACAATCGCTATTGTTGGACCAACAAGAATGAATTATAGAGGAGTAGTTCCTTTATTAGAATATGTTGCAAAAAGCATGACAAAACTATATAACAGGTAGGTGTTAAAATTGGCAGAAGATATTAAAGAAGAAGTTAAAATAGAAGAAAAAGTTGAGCAAGAACAAGAGTTAGAGCCTGAAAAGGTCTCTGATGATTCTTCTAAAGATGAGAATAAAAAGGAAAAGAAAAATAAATATAAAGAACAAATTGCTAAGCTTGAAGCTGATTATAAGGATTTAAAGAATGAATATCTTAAGGTTTATGCTGAAATGGAAAACACAAAGCGTAGACTAAAGGAAGAGGCAATAAAGGATCGTAAATATGCATCTCAAAAATTAATAGGTGAGCTTATTAATCCTATTGATATGTTTTTACAGATTATTGAATTGCCTCAGTCTAATCCAGATGTTAAAAACTATCAAATAGGTTTTAAAATGATTGCATCACAAATTATCGACATTTTAAAAGCAGATGGTTTAGCACCAATTGAGGCTTTAGGTAAGGAGTTTGATCCAAAGTTTATGCATGCGGTTCAAACTGAAGAAACAGATGATAGTGAAAACATTGTTTTAAAGGTTAGTCAACCAGGATACATGTATAAAGATAGAGTTTTAAGACCAGCAATGGTCGTTGTTAGTAAAAAGAAAAATATAGATGAAAAGAAAGAGGAAGAATAATATGTCAAATAAAGTTATTGGTATTGATTTAGGTACAACAAATTCATGTGTTAGTGTTATGGAGGCTGGTGAACCAAAGGTTATTCCAAATGCTGAAGGTTCAAGAACTACTCCATCAGTTGTAGCATTTAAGGGTGATGAAATTCAAGTAGGTGATGTTGCAAAGCGTCAAGCTATCACAAATCCTAATACTATTTCATCAATTAAGCGTCATATGGGAGATTCTTCATATCGTGTTGATGTTAATGGTAAGAAGTATACTCCACAAGAAATTTCAGCTATGATTTTACAAAACTTAAAGAAGACTGCAGAG